>JAISQQ010000284.1 GCA_031274075.1 Accumulibacter sp. | reverse complement strand
GATCGTTCATCAAATCAGGCGGCGTTTTGCACCGGACGGACGAATGTCGGGTTGCGCCGCTACGCGGCTTACCCAACCTACAGTTCAGAGGACAGAAGACGTTCAGTTACCGGGCGCTTCGTGCCCGCAAACATTACTGTCTTCCGTCCTCTGTCTTCTGTCCTCTGATCAGCCCGCATAGCTTGGAGTAAGCAAAGCGAACCCCAACATCATCCCCTTTCCCCTGCCGTCATCGTCACTTCCTCCACCGCCCAAGTGTCTCGTATCCATCCCCGCCCGAATGGGGTGAGGCATCCCCCTTGTTTTGTTGGAGTTCGCTCCACTCACCTCAACCTATGCGGGCTGTCCAGGGAAAACGTCCGCTACGACGAGAGAAAGTCCTACAACAACAAGTCGGATTACCACACGATGGGAGCGTGTTACGAAGCGCTCAAGGTCATTTCGGCAGGAGGCGCGTGAAATGGCGGCATGGCGCGATTACCATACAAGGACGCGCCCGCGAAGCCTCGCAGCGGTCCCGCGAACGTCGTCGGCGTCGGGCCGGAACGGCAGGTAAAAGACCAAGCAGGAACCGTTCCGCAAAATTTTTCCAATCCGCGCAAATTTCCCTTGCGCAAAAATGAAAAAGTCTGTTACCATACCAACAAGAGTAGTTACAGAGAGATACCGGTCGAAGCACCGGATTATTCGTAGGGTGTCTTTTGAAAAGGAGTGGGGGGGGGAAATGAAAGTGTCTTTTAAATCGGCGCTGCTGCTGGCCGCGTTTCCCTTGTCCATGCTGGCCTTCCACGCCGGCGCGGCGGAGTTCAGTCTGAGGGTGAGCACCTCGCAGGTCGCGGATGACCCGATGTACAAGGGTTTGTTGGAGTTCAAGAAGAACATCGAGGCGCGCACCAACGGGCGCATCGAAGTCCGGACCTATCCGGCGAGGCAGCTCGGCTCCGACGAGGACGTCGTCGAACAGATCCGCGCCGGCGACGCCGTGGCGCTGATCACCGACGGCACGCGCCTGGAGGGCTTCGTCAAGGAATTCGGCATCATGATCGCTCCTTACCTGGTCAGCAATTTCGACGAGATACGCAAATTCACCCTGGCTCCGGTATTTGCCGAATGGAGCAAGCGTTTGCATGACACCGCCGGTTTCCAGATACTCTCCTTCAACTGGTGGTCAAGTCAAAAAATTCCTGGCATAAATCGGCAAATATGTTGACATCATTTGCTGCGACACTCGAAAATCCTACTGGGAATGGTCGGATAACACTGGAGAAAAAAACTATGGGGGCTTCCCGTATCATCAATGCGCCTTCCTTGGCCAACCTGGGATTACTCGACTTCGGCCGCGAGGTCGAGGAACTGGCTCAGGCAGGCGTACCGTGGTTCCACGTCGACATCATGGATGGCCACTATGTGCCGAATCTGTGCTTGCCGATCCGTGTGGTCGGCGAGTTGAAACAGCAGTATCCGGCGATCGAGGTTGATGTGCATCTCATGGTCACTGATCCGATGGATTATCTGTCTCAGCTCGCGGAAAATCGGGCCGATTGGGTCAGCTTCCATATGGACGCGACCAATTTCTCGCGCCGTGTACTGGCTACCATCAGAGAACGGGGGATGAAGGCTGGGGTGGTCATCAATCCGAGCCAGCCGATCAGCGTGCTTGAGCCACTCATCCGTTTCCTTGATTACGTAGTGTTGATGACGGTCGAGCCTGGCTACGCCGGACAGCGCTTCATGGTCGACAGCTTACCCCGAGTTTCCGAGCTGGTCGCGCTGCGCGAGAAACACGGCTTGAATTTCCTGATCTCCATCGACGGCGGCATCGATACTCCCAATGCCATCGAATGCGCACGACGGGGCGCCGAAATCTATGTCACGGGTATTTACACCGTGCTACGGCAGCCAGACGGCAACGTCGAAGCCTGCCGGCGCTTCCAGCGAACGCTCGAAGAAGCGGTCGGCCTGTAAATGCTCCAAACCTTAGCCTCGAATTGCAATTCAGGCCAGTTTTTTGCAGCGTATGATTATTTACGTAATCTTGGATCTATTCACCAGAAACAGTCTTTTTTTTACATGGAGGAAATAAAATGAAAAAATCTTGGCTTGGGTTCTTCGCCATCGTCTGTTCTTGTCTCGTCATGGCACCCCTGAATGGCGAAGCGGCGGATAAAAAGCCGTCTTTTACCCTGCGCTTCGGACATGCCCTTACTGAACAAGACATATATACCGTACATATGCGGGAATGGGCGGAAGCTGTTTCAAAGGCAACAAACGGAGACATTCTTATCGAAATCTACCCAAGTTCCCAGCTTGGTTCAGAAGAAGACGTCCTCGAACAAATACGTCAGGGTGCCAACGTTGGTTGGCAGACCGACTTTGCGCGGCTCGGTTCCTACGTAAATGGCTTGAGCGTAGTCAACGCACCTTTCTTTGTCGACAATCTCGAAGAAGCGTTCAAGTTGCAAGGATCGGCGACGATCAAGAAACTGAACGAAGAACTGGCCCAAAAATTCGGTATTGCCCATATTTCTTTCAATTGGATCCAAGGGCAGCGTCACGTTTTCGCCAACAAGATTGCCAAAAATCCAACCGAAATGAAGGGAATGTTGATCCGCTCCGCCCCAGCCCCCATCTGGGCCGAAAGCGTCAATGCGATGGGCTGCAAGGCGACGCCCTTGCCATACGGTGAGATTTACACCGGTATCCAGTCGAAAGTCGTCGACGGCTGCGAATTGCCCTACAACGCCGCCAAAAATCTAAAGCTATCGGAAGTTGTCAGCTATGTCATGGAAACCGGACATATCTTTCAACTGAATGCGATGGTCGTCAGTGAAGCCTGGTTGAAAAAGCTACCCGCCGATTATCAGAAGATCCTGATCGACGAGTGCAACAAAGCCGGCGAGCGTGCGACCCATGCCCTGGCGCAGCAGACGGATTCAAGCAAGCAGGCCTTGATAGAAGGTGGCATCAAAGTGATACCACGCTCGGAACTTGATATTGCCGCCTTTAAGGCAAGCAGCATCCAGGCTTACAACATCCTTGGCCTGACGGCATTTCGCGATCAGGTATATGCGGATATCGGCAAAAAATAGGGGTTGACTGTCCAGAGTTGGATGGCCTCGTGATTTGAGCGGGTAATCCGCGCCCAGTGGATATGCCTGTCTCGTCTGTTGAGCCAAATCCTAGACCTCCAGTTCTCCGACCCCGCCCCAAGAGGGCGGGGTGATCGATAGCACACCCACCCGGAGCTAAAAAGGGTAATGTTTTGAAAAAATTTTACGAAATGCTGTGCAAGATCGAAATGGGTATCGCCATGTCGTGCCTTTCGATCAGCGTGATCACGATTTTCATCTCTGCTGTCATGCGCGTCATGGCATTCCCGATACGCTGGGGGCTCGATATCGCATTGTTGCTGTTTACGTGGAGCACCTTCCTGGGGGCGGACATCGCCTTCAGAAAAAAGTGCCTCGTCAGTGTCGACATGCTGGTGATCAGGCTACCCAGGCCCATACGGAAAACATTGGAAGCCGTGGTCTATGTGCTGATCCTTGCTTCCATTGTTTTCTTGATCTACTACGGGGTAAAGCTGACCTATTTTTCCTGGGCGAGGCCTTTTCAAGCGATACCCAGCCTCAGTTATAGCTGGGTGGTCGCCAGCGTCCCCGTCAGCATGTTCTTGATGTTGATCAGCTTGTTGATTCAGATTCATGAGACGTATTTCAGGAAAAACGACGACAAAGCGAGGCAATAACGATGATATTGGTATTTATTGTTTTGGTTGTTCTCCTTTTTATCAATGTTCCCGTTGGATTTGCTGTCCTGATATCCGGTGCAACATTTTTCTTTCAGAACTCCGATACGCTTTTCACTACCATCGTCCAGCTTCCTATCACCCAAACCCAGAACGTCACTTTGCTGGCCGTCCCGCTATTTATTTTTGCGGGCAATCTCATGAATGCTTCCGGCATCACGGAAGGTTTGATCAATCTAGCCATGGCCTTGACTGGCAGGATGCGGGGCGGATTGGCGCAGGTGAATGTAGTTCTTGCCACCCTGATGGGCGGCATATCCGGCTCTGCAAATGCCGACGCCGCCATGCAAGCCAGAGTTCTTGGCCCGGATATGCTCAAACAGGGTTATCCCAAAGGCTATACGTGCTGTGTCATCGCCTTTGCTTCGATCGTCACCGCAACGATACCCCCGGGTGTATCGATGATCATGTTCGGAACAGTAGGCAATGTTTCCATCGGAAAGTTATTTACTGCCGGCCTTGCCGTCGGCCTGTTCATCATGATGCTCTATATGGTCATGATTGCCGTCACGGCGCGTATCTATGGATTGAAACCAGCAACAGACAAAAAGGTGTTTCCCCTTGAATTGTTACGCATCGTCAGGAAGTCCATTTGGGCCATCATTTTCCCCTTTTTGCTCCTGATAGGGATACGTCTCGGACTCTTCACGCCATCGGAGGTTGGTGCTTTTGCCTGCGTTTATGCGGTGCTTGTCGGTTTTTTTGTCTACAAGAAGATGACCATAAAAAGTCTTCTGGAATCTTTAAGGCAATCTGTCGTCGATATTGGCTCGATCATGTTTATGATTTCCATGTCTGCTGTTTTTGGTTATGGGATACCAATTGACAAATTGCCGCAAAAGATAACGTTGCTCATCTCCAGTTTTACGGCAAGCCCTTATATCGTTATGGCGCTCATTGTCGTCTTCCTTACCTTGGCGGGTATGTTTATGGAAGGTTCCATCATTATCCTCCTGACTACTCCCATACTTCTCCCTCTGGTGCTGTCTTTTGGAATTGATCCTATTGTGTTTGGCCTGATCCTGTGTACCGTTGTCACGATGGGAAATATGACGCCCCCGGTTGGTCTGGCAATGTATACGGTTTGCGGGATTTTAGATTGCCCGCTTGAGGATTACATCAAGGCATGTTTGCCGTTCATTCTCGTTATTATTTTTGAAGCTGCCTTTTTTACAGTCTTCCAAAACGTTGTTACTTTCCTGCCGAACCTGCTCTATAGATAGTCGCCTGGAGCCCGTATAGCTTGGGCTTCGCTCCGCTCACTCCAACCCATACCCCTGGACGGACGGCTGTCCGCTATCCGCGCCACCGGAAGAGCGCGGCGCGCATCAGCAGCAGCGAGCTTACGGGCGAGGTGAGGAGAATGAACAGGGCGATCATCGCTTCGTGGATCACTGGGCGTTCGGCCAGGGCCGAGGCGACCAGCATCGACGCCGCCAGGACGCACGCCGTCCCCAGGGACGCGCCCAGCGTCGGCGCGTGGATGCGCGCGTAGAACGAATCCAGGCGCAGCAGGCCGAAGGCGCCAACCAGCGCGAACAATCCGCCGCCGGCCAGGAGCGCGGCGGCGGGCAGCGCCGCCCAGAGGGGGACGTCGGCGCTCATGGCTCGATCACCTCGCCGCGCAGCAGGAACTTGGCCATGGCCGCGGAACCGACGAAACCGAGCAGGGCGATCACCAGGGCGATGTCGGCGTAGGCGGCGGAACCGAAGCCGATGCCCAGCGCCAGCATGCTCAGCATGCCGTTGATGTACAGGGCGTCGAGCGCCAGCACACGGTCTTCGGCGGTCGGGCCGCGGAACAGGCGGAGGAAGGCGAAGAGCATCGCCAGGGCGAAACAGGCCAGCGCGAAACGCACGGCCCACGGCAGGATGGCGTTCATTCGAAAATCTCCATCAACGGACGTTCATAGCGTTGCTTGACCGTGCGCACCCAGGCGGCTTCGTCTTGCAGGTCGAGCACGTGCAGGGTCAGTTCCTTGCTTTTGGCGTCGTGTTTCGCCCATACGCTGCCGGGCGTGGCGGTCAGGATGACGGCCAGCAGGGCGAGTCCGTGCGCATCGCCAAGATCGAGCGGAATGCTGACGAAACCGACCCGCGGCGGCCGCCGCGCGGCGCCCAGGATGATCCCGGCGACCGCCAGGTTGGAGCGGACGATATCCACCGCCACATGCCAGCAACGCCCGATTGCCGCTTGCAGGCGGCGCGGCCGGGCGCGCAGCGGGCGCAGCGCCGCCACGGCGGCGGTGATCGACACGGCGCAGGCGAGGCCGAGCAGGACGTTGCCGCCGGACGCGCTGCCGGTGAGCAGCAGCCAGGCCAGCAGCAGAAACAAGGGCAGAAGCAACGCGGACGGACGAAGCTTCATGGCCTTCTCCCCACGCTCTCCGCCGAGGCCGGCAATACCGAGCGCGTATAGGTCGCCGCGTCGTGCAGCGATTGCGCGCTGGCGTCGAAAAAGGTCATTGCCGGCCCCGCCGCCAGGGTCAGCATGGCGCAAAGCAGGAGGAGCGCGCCGATGGGGGCGGCTTCGACCCATTGCAGGTGCGGCGTCGGGCGCTCGCGCTCCCAGAATATGCGCAGGCCGAGGCGCGACAGGGCGATCAGGCCCGCCAGCCCGGAAAGCAAAAGCGCCGCCACGAACAGCACGACCTGCGGCAGGGGCGCGAGCGGCTGCGCGGCGATGGCCGCGGAAATCAGGGCGAACTTGCCGACGAAGCCGGGCAGCGGTGGCAGGCCGGTGAGCAGCAGCGCGCAGGAAAGGAAGGCCAGGCCGAGAAACGCCATCGCCGCCGGAATCGCCACGCCGGAGAGTTCGCTGGTGTTCTCCGCGTCGTAGCGGTCCTGCAGGCCGAAAGCCTCGAAGCTGATGGCCAGCAGATCCGCCACCGCGGAACGATTGCGCTCGGCCAGTTCGGCGAGCAGGAAAAAAGCGCCGCTGCCGAGCACCGAAGCGGCCAGGTAATACAGCGCCGGCCCGGTCAGCGTGGTGCCGGCGAAACCGAAGGCGGCCAGCAGGGTGCCCGAGGAGACGATCACCAGGTAGCCGGCCAGCCGGTCGAGTTTCTGGGCGGCCAGCACGCCGCAGGATCCTGCGGCCACGGTCGCCAGCCCGCAGTAATACAGCCAGTTGCCTTCGAAAGGCGCCGGCGCGGCGACTTCCTCCAGCAGCACGGAAAAGCGCAGCAGGGCATAGACGCCGACCTTGGTCAGGATGGCGAACACCCCGGCGACCGGCGGCGTGGCCGAGGCGTAGGCGGCCGGCAGCCAGAAATTCAGCGGCCAGGCGCCGGCCTTGACCAGGAAGACGACGCCCAGCAGCGCCGCTCCCATGTCGAACAGGCTGCGGTCGGCGGCGTCGAGCCGCGCCACGCGCTGGGCCAGTTCGGCCATGTTCAGCGTGCCGGTGACGCCGTAGATCAGCGCGGCGGCGACCAGGAACAGCGCCGAGGCGACCAGGTTGACCACGATGTAGTGCATCGCCGAGCGCACCCGCAAGGGGCCGGAACCGTGCAGCGCCAAGCCGTAGGAAGCGGCCAGCAGCACCTCGAAGAAAACGAACAGATTGAACAGATCGCCGGTCAGGAAGGCGCCGTTCAGTCCCATCAGCAGGAACTGGAACAAGGAGAGATAGTGGCTTCCGGCGCGTTCCCAGCGGGCCAGGGAATAGACCAGCGCGGCGAGGCCAAGCAGGGCGGTCAGGGTCAGCATGACGGCCGCCAGGCGATCCGCCACCAGCACGATGCCGAACGGCGCCGCCCAGCCGCCCAGCGCATAGACGCCGGCGCCGCCCGGCCAGGGCGCCGCCACCCGGCCGTCGGCCATGCCCAGCAGGACACAGGCGACGAGCAGTTGGGCGAGCGTCGCGCCGACGGCGATGCCCGCGCGCGCGCCGAGCCGGGCGTCGCGCGCCAGCAGCAGCACGGCCCCCGCGCACAAGGGGAGCAGCACCGGCAGGATCGGCGCGTGCCAGGCCAGCGTCCAGCCGCTCATCGCCGTCTCTCCCGGACAGGGGGACGGAACGGGCCAGGGGCACTGTCGCGGCGCGGCGTCATCGATCCTCCTCCGGCTCGCGTCCATCCACGTGGTCGGTGCCGTTGAAGCCGCGCGAGGCGAGCAGCACGACGAGAAACAGGGCGGTGGTGGCGAAGCCGATGACGATCGCGGTCAACACCAGCGCCTGCGGCACCGGGTCGGTATACAGCGCCGGATCGTTGCCTTGCCGGGGATCGATCAGCGGCACGGCGTCGAGCCGCAGCCGCCCCATGGCGAAGATGAACAGGTTGACCGCGTAGGACAAGAGCGACAGCCCCATGATGATCTGGAAAGTGCGCGGGCGCAGCAGCAGATAGACGCCCGATCCGCCGAGCACGCCGATCGCCAGGGCGAGCACGATTTCCATCAGCGCGCCCTCCCCGGCGTCTTGCGGTGTGTCGCGTGCAGCGACTGGTGGGCGATGGCCACCAGTATCAGCCCGGTCGCGCCGAGCACCAGCAGATAGACGCCGAAATCGAACAGCAGCACGCTCGACAGGCGCACTTCGCCGATCAGCGGCAGCACGCCGTGCCAGGACTGGCTGCTCAGGAAGGGGTCCGCCGCGCCCCAGGCCATGACCCCCGCCGCGGCCGCGCAGAGCAGGCCGGCGGCGACGCAGGCGATGGGATGGATGCGCAGCCGCCGCTCGACCCACACGATGCCGCCCGCGAGGTATTGCAGGATGAAGGCGGTGGCCAGCACTAGGCCGCCGACGAAACCGCCGCCGGGAGCATCGTGGCCGCGCAGGAAAAAGAAGATCGAGACCAGCATGATCAGCGGCAGCAGCAGGCGAAGCAGCACCGCGGGCAGCATCATGTCGCCGGCGGGCAGTGTGGCCGCGGGGTCGGACGTCCGCGGATCGGAGGCGAAACCGGCCGCCGCGTTCTGTTCGCTTTGCTGGCGCGGCAGGGGCACGCTTTCCGGAGCCGGATGGAAACGGCGCAGCAGCGCGAACACGGAGAGCGCGACGACGGCCAGCACGGTGATTTCGCCGAAGGTATCGAAGCCGCGGAAATCGACGAGAATGACGTTGACCACGTTCAGCCCTCCGCCCAGGGGCAGCGCCTGCTCGATGAAGAAGGGCGAGATGCCGTCCACGTCGGGACGGCTCAGCACGGCGTAGGCCAGCGCCGCCAGCCCCGCGCCGCAGGCCGCGGCCAGCAGCGCGTCGCGCAGGCGGCGCAGGCGTGTCGCGGCCGCCGGCACTTGCTCTTTTCCATTTCCATTTCCATTTCCTTCTCCGTAATGCTCGTCGCGGCGCGGCAGCCAGCGCAGGCCGAGCAGGATGAGCATCACGGTCACCACTTCGACGCTCAGTTGGGTGAGCGCCAGATCGGGCGCGGAAAACCAGACGAAGGTCAGGCAGGTCGCCAGCCCCGCGCCGCCGGACAGGAGCAGCGCCGCGAAACGATGGAACTTGGCCTGCCAGACGACCGCCAGCGCGCAGGCGGCGCCGACTACCCACAGCAGCGCGAAGGCCGGATCGGCGGGCAACAGGGGACGCGCGCCCCAGGCCGTCGTTTCCGCCACGGCGGTGAGCAGCGCCGCGCCCAGGGCCACCGCGAAGATGACCCGCAACTGTATTTGCAGGCGCGGCGAGGAAACATGCCGCAGCACCGCGTCGGCGGCGTCGCCGAGCCACCGCAGGAAGGTCTCGAAACCACGCTTGCCGTCGATCAAGCCGAGCAGCGGCGCCGCGTCCGCGGCGCGCCGGAGAAACGGGCGGTACAGCAGGGCGCCGCCGCCGAGCGCCGCCAGGCTCATGTAAAGCGGCAAGTTGAGGCCGTGCCAGACGGCCAGGTCGTAGGCCGGCGCGCCGTCGCCCAGGAGCGCGTCGGTCGCCAGGCGCAGCAAGGGGCCTACGGTCAGCGCCGGGAAAATGCCGACCAGCACGCAGGCCAGCACCAGCAAGGCGCTGGGCAGCAGCATCCAGCGCCTCGGTTCGCGCGGCGCGCGCGGCAGATCCCGCGCCGGCGGACCGAAGAAGACCTGATGGATGAAACGCAGCGAATACGCCACGCTGAACATGCCGGCGACGGTCGCCGCCAGCGGTAGGACAAAGCGCTGCCAACCCGGACGGTCGAGGAAAACGGTCTCGGCGAAGAACATCTCTTTCGACAGGAATCCGTTGAGCAGCGGCACGCCGGCCATCGCCGCGGCCGCCACCGAGGCCAGCACGGCGGTCATCGGCATGGCCCGGTAGAGGCCGGACAGCCGCCGCAGGTTGCGCGTGCCGGTTTCGTGATCGACGATGCCGGCGGCCATGAACAGCGTCGCCTTGAAGGTGGCGTGGTTGACGATATGAAACACCGCCGCCACCAGCGCCAGCGGGCTGTTCATGCCGAGCAGCAGGGTAATCAGCCCGAGATGGCTGATCGTCGAATACGCCAGCACGCCCTTCATGTCCTGCTGGAAGATCGCCAGATACGCGCCGAGCAGCAGCGAACACAGGCCCGCGCCGCCGATCAGCCAGAACCAGGCCTCGCCGCCGGAGAGCACCGGCCACAGCCGGGCCAGCAGGAAAACCCCCGCCTTGACCATGGTCGCCGAATGCAGGTAGGCCGAAACCGGCGTCGGCGCCGCCATCGCGTGCGGCAGCCAGAAATGGAAAGGAAACTGGGCGCTCTTGGTCAGCGCGCCGAAGGCGATCAGCGAGAGCGCCGCCGGATACCCCGGATGCTCCGTAAGCTTCCCGCCCGCGCTCAATACGGTATCCAGGTCGTAGCCGCCGGCCATCTGGCCGAGCAGCAGCACGCCGCCGAACAGCGCCAGCCCGCCCGCGCCGGTGACGATGAGCGCCATGCGCGCCCCCCGCCGGGCCTCGCCGCGATGGTGCCAGTAGGCGATCAGCATGAACGACGACAGGCTGGTAAGCTCCCAGAACATTGCCAGCAAGATCAGGTTGCCCGCCAGCACGACGCCGAGCATGGCGCCCATGAAGGCGAGGAAGAAGGAAAAGAAGCGCGGCACCGGATCGGCCGGCGACATGTAATAGCGGGCATACAGCACCACCAGCGTCCCCATGCCCGCGACCAGCATGGCGAACAGCCAAGCGAAGCCGTCCATGCGCAGGTAAAGGTTCAGCCCGAGCGCGGGCACCCAGGACACCGTGGCGCGCACCACGCCCTCGGCGGCCACCCGCGGATACAGCGAGGCGACCAGGCCCGACACGGCGAGCGCCACCCCGCCCGCCAGCCACGCCTCCGCGTTGCGCGCGTTGGCGCGCAGGAACGCCGCGCAGAGGCTGCCCAGGAAAGGAAGCAGAACGATCAGGAAAAGCGTCATGCCCCGAGTTTAACCGATCGATGCTCCGTTTCCGTCCC
>JAISQQ010000283.1 GCA_031274075.1 Accumulibacter sp. | reverse complement strand
AGTTGCAGCGACTGCGCGCCGTTGTATTCGTTGACCGACAGGCGGTACGCCGCGCGGATCGTCGCGCCCGGCGCGTGGCTGAAGTTGAACTGGATGGCGTCGATGGCGAGCGGGCCTTTGCGCAGGCGCAGTTTGAGATGCTTTTCCTTGAGCACGCGCTGGTTCTCGACGATGAATTCATCCTCGAACAGCGGCGCGGGGAAGCCCTGGCCCCAGACCTCGTTTTCGAGCAGGCGGGCGGTGGCGATCGAGAAGTAGGCTTCTTCCAGGCCGCCGTCGGTTTCCAGCGTGCGCGTGAGATCCGCCGGGGAGAGCTGCTCGCCGGCGACCTGCGCGAACAGTTCGCCGAAGCGCGCCAGGTCGGCTTCGCGGATCGTCGCGCCGGCGGCCATGGCGTGTCCGCCGAAACGCTTCAGCAGGCCCGGCTGGCGCTTGGACACGAGATCCAGCGCGTCGCGTAGGTGCAGGCCGGGAATCGAGCGGCCGGAACCCTTGAGTTCGCCGTCGGCGTTCGCCCCGTCGCCGCGCGCGAAGGCGAATACCGGGCGGTGGCGCCGGTCCTTGATGCGCGAGGCGAGGATGCCGATCACGCCCTGGTGCCATTGCGGATGGAACAAGGTAATGGCGGGGGCGGCCACCGCCTCGCTTTCCTCGTCGATGGCGTCGAGGTGGGCGAGCGCCTGTTGCTGCATGCCCGACTCGATGTCCTTGCGCTCGCGGTTGAGCCGTTCGAGTTCCTGCGCGATGTTCAGCGCGCGCGCCGCGTCGTCGGTGATCAGCGCCTCGACGCCGAGCGACATGTCGGCGAGGCGTCCGGCGGCGTTGAGGCGCGGGCCGATGATGAAGCCCAGGTCGGCGGCGCCGGCTTTGGCCGGATCGCGCCCGGCGGCGGCGAACAGGGCGCGGATGCCGGGGTTGACGCGCCCGTCGCGCAGGCGCTTCAAGCCCTGGCCGACGAGGATGCGGTTGTTGCGGTCGAAGCGCACCACGTCGGCCACGGTACCGAGGGCGACCAGGTCGAGCAGCGCGCCGAGGTTCGGCTCGCGGATTCCCGTGGCCTCGCCGAACCAGCCGCGCGCGCGCAGTTCGGCGCGCAGCGCGAGCATCACGTAGAACATCACGCCAACGCCGGCGATGCACTTGCTCGGAAAGCCGCAGGCGGGCTGGTTGGGGTTGACGATGCAGTCCGCGCCGGGCAGTTCGTCGCCCGGCAGGTGGTGGTCGGTGATCAGCGTGGCGATGCCCAGCGCGCCGGCGCGCGCCACCCCCGCGAGGCTGGCGATGCCGTTGTCGACGGTGACCAGCAGGTCGGGGGTTTTCTCTGCGGCGAGATCGACGATTTCCGGCGACAGGCCGTAGCCGTCGGTGAAGCGGTTGGGCACCAGGTAATCGACCGTGGCGCCCGCGTCGCCGGCCATGGCGCGCAGCGCGCGCACGCCGACGGCGCAGGCGGTGGCGCCGTCGCAGTCGTAGTCGCCGACGATCAGGATGCGCGCTTGCGCCTCGACGGCGTCGGCGAGCAGGATGGCGGCCTCGTCGGCATGGGTCAGCCGCGCCGGCGGAATCAGTCCCTTGAGATCGTAGTCGAGTTCGCTTTTCGTTTCGACGCCGCGCGCGGCGTAGAGCCGCGCCAGCAGCGGATGCAAGCCCTGCTGTTCGAGTTGCCATTGCCGGCGCGGCGGCGCGCGGCGGGCCTGGAGGCGGGTCACGCCGCGTCTCCGGCGGAGGTGGTTGAGGCGGCGGAGGTGGCAGAGGTGGCTGATGCGGCCAACGCCCTGGCCGTCGCCGCGAGCGTTTGCGGACGGCGCCAGAAACGCCACGGCGCGGCGCGGCCGGCGTCCCAGCGCAACACCCCGTAGGCGGTTGGCGCCAGCAGGCGCAGCCCCCCGATGACGCCGCGCGCCAGCGCGCGCCAGGCCGGGGCGAACCAGCGCGCCTCCAGCGCGGCGACGGACTGGCGGTAGGCTTCGCCGTCTTCGCGGCGCACCGCTTCGCCCAGGTCTTCGAGCACCGCCAGCGGCCGCGTCGCCGACGCCGCCTGCGCGAGCAGATTCGCCATGCCGCCGGGCGCGGGATAGGCCGGCGCGCCCGCGGCGCGGGCGAGGCCGACGGCCAGCGGATCGTCGCTCCAGGCGGCGTCGAAACTCGCCGCGACGGACGCGGCCGGCGGGGTTCCGCCGCCCCATAGCCACAGGCTGTTGACCAGCGGCCGGCCCTCCTTCTCGCGCCGCCGGTTGAGCGGCTGGGCGTGCAGGAAAGTCTGTATCTCGTTGAGCAGCTTGAATGCCTCGCGTTCCCCGCTGAGTTCCCCCAGCCAACGCTCGACGCCGCGCCCGGCGATGGCGGAGAGCGGCGGCGCGTCGAGGCGCTCCAGCGCGCCCACCGCCTCATTTCCCTCATTTTCCTTATCGGCCGCCAGCCGCAGATACCAGCGTTCGGCGCTGGCGGCATGGAAGACGCCGAGACCGGCGAAATAGCCGTTGAGCGCGTCGACCAGCGCGGCGGCCTCTTCCGGCGCGATGGCCAGCGTGGCGGCGTCGGAGAGGAGCAAGCGCTGTTGGTGGAAGCGCAGGTTGACCGGATCGGCGGCGATCCAGCGCGCCGTGGCGTCGTCGCCCGCAACCCCGGCTTCGCCGCGCCGCCTGAGCGCGCCGCAGGACACGCCCGCCGCCTGCCCGGACAGTTCGACGAGAACGCTTTCCAGCGCCCGCGGCGGACGCCTGGAAAAGCGCCCGCGCGCCAGCAGCGCGGCCAGCGCCGGACAGGCGAGCGGGTCCAGCGCCTCGCGGTCTTCGGGTTCGGGCCAGAGCAGTTCGGGAACGAGCAGGGTGAGGCAAGCGAGCGGCATGGGCCTTCAACCTGGAAACCGCGGATGGACGCACTCGTCTGTACCGTCCCGGAGCGTGCCGGCAAGGAGACGCGGCACATCCGAGCGCGCGGCGGCTTCACCCAACGGGTAAGCGCTTGAAACAGAAAAAACGCCGGCCATCATCTTGCCTCGATCGAAGAAATCGGCGCTCAAACGCGGTTTCCAGCTTGAACCGGGAGCGGACAAAAAGAGTGTACTATAGCGCCGGGCGTACATTGCTGAGCATTTCGGGGAAACAATGCTGGATGAGCGGGAACTGAAAAAGCTGATGCTTGATCTCGAAAGCGATCGTGTCGAACGAACCGTTTCCACGACCAGTACGGATAAATTCAGTCAAGCGGTTTGCGCCTTTGCCAATGACATGCCGGCTCATCGACAGCCGGGTTATTTGCTGCTCGGCGTCAACGATGACGGCGGCTTGCAGGGTTTGAGCGTGACCGACGAGCTGCTGAAGAATCTCGGCGGGATTCGTTCGGACGGGAACGTGCTGCCGCCGCCGGCGATGAATTTTGCGAAATACACCGTCGATGGGCATGAACTGGCGGTGGTGGAGGTGTTCCCTTCCGACATTCCGCCGGTGCGTTACAAAGGCCGCGTTTACATCCGGGTAGGCCCTCGCAGGGCGATTGCCAACGAGCAGGAAGAACGCATTCTTTCGGAAAGACGCCTTGGATTGGCGCGCTCGTTCGACGCGCGTCCCTGCGCTGAAGCCGGAATCGAGGAACTGTCGACCGGGCTGTTCGACGCCTACCGAAGAGAGGCCATCGATCCCGGGACGATTGCCGCCAACCACCGGCCGATCGAACATCAACTGGCGTCGCTCAGGCTGTTCGATCCGGAAAGGCGCTGCCTGACCCATGCCGGCGTCTTGCTGTTTGGCAAGAACCCGCGCTTTTACCTGCCCGGCGCCTACGTCCAGTATCTCAGGCTGCCGGGAACGGACTTGACCGACATTCCCGATGACCAGGCGGAGGTATCCGGCGATCTGCACTCGGTGTTGCGAGAGCTCGAGGGGCGTTTGCGCTTGGCGATTCAAACCAGGATGCGTCCGTCGAGCGCGCTTGGCGAGAAAATGCTTCCCGACTATCCGGAGTGGGCGCTGAGGGAGTTGTTGATGAACGCGGTCATGCACCGCAATTACGACAGCAATACGCCGGTCCGGTTTTACGTGTTCGGCGATCATATCGAGATACAAAGCCCGGGAGGCTTGTACGGCGAAGCGACGCCGCAGAACTTCCCGACGCGCAACAGTTATCGCAATCCGGTCATCGCGGAAGCCATGAAGTCGCTCGGTTTCGTCAATCGATTCGGATACGGCGTCCAGCGCGCGCAGGCGCTGCTGGCGCAAAACGGGAATCCGGAGGCGCAATTCGAATTCGATGAGCACGCGGTGCTGGTCAAGGTATACCGGAGACCGGAATGAAGACGCTGGCCTTTTTCAACAACAAGGGGGGTGTCGGAAAAACCTCGCTGGTATATCACCTGGCCTGGATGTATTCCGACAAGGGACTCAAGGTGCTCGCGGTAGACCTGGACCCGCAGGCCAGGCTGACTGCCATGTTCCTGGATGAAGAACGGCTGGAATCCCTGTGGCCCGACAATGGGCATCCCAATACGGTATTTGGAGCGATTGCGCCGATCCTGAAAGGCATCGGCGATATCTCGAATCCTCACGTCGAGAAGATAGCCCCCGCACTCGGCCTGATCCCGGGCGATCTTGGCCTTTCCCGGTTCGAGGACAAACTCTCGGACGCCTGGCCCCGTTGCCACAATCGCGACGAATCGGCGTTTCGCACCATGACGGCGTTTCATCGCCTCATTCAGGCAGGCTCGCAGTGGGGCGCGGAACTCGTGCTGATCGACGTGGGCCCCAACCTGGGAGCAATCAACCGCTCCGCGCTGATCGCGTCGGATCATGTCTGCCTGCCGCTGGCGCCCGACCTGTTTTCTCTTCAAGGCTTGAGAAACCTCGGCCCCGCGTTGCGCGAGTGGCGCGGCATATGGTCCGATCTCCTGGACAAGGCTCCCGGCGGCCTGCCCATGCCGAAGGGCGCGATGCAAGCCGTGGGCTACGTGGTCATGCAGCACGGCATCATGGACAACCGCCCCGTCAAGGCCTACAAACGCTGGATGGATCGTATTCCCGGCGCCTATCGCGGCGCGGTTCTCGACCAGGAAGAGATTTCTCCGCCCGCCGTCGGCGCCGATCCGTATTGCCTTTCCCTGCTCAAGCATTACCGGAGCCTGATGCCCATGGCGATGGAGGCGCGCAAGCCCATCTTTTTCCTGAAGCCGGCGGACGGCGCCATCGGCGCGCATGGCGACGCGGTCAGGAGCTGCTACGGCGATTTTCACCAGCTTGCCGGACGGATTGCCCAAGGCGTGGGCCTGAGCATGGCATAGAGCGCTCGCGCCCCGGCGGCGCTGGCGTTGTACCGGCCGTATTTCATATTTTCCGAAGATTCCCGATGACCCTGCCCTACGAATTGCGGATCGGCCTGCGCTACACGCGGGCCAAGCGGCGCAACCATTTCATCTCCTTCATTTCGCTGATCTCCATGCTCGGCATCGCGCTCGGGGTGACGGCGCTGATCGTCGTGCTGTCGGTGATGAACGGCTTCCAGACCGAACTGCGCGGGCGCATCCTGGCGGTCGTCTCGCACGTGCAGATCAGCGGCGCGGACGGCGAGATGTCCGGCTGGGAGGCGGTGGCGCGCGACGCGGCAAAGCTGCCGGAAGTGCGCGGCGCGGCGCCCTACGTGCAGGCGCAGGGCATGCTCTCGTCGGGAGCCTCGGTGCGCGGGGCGATGGTGCGCGGGATCATTCCGCGCGAAGAGGAAAAGGTCGCCGACTTCGCCGCGCACGTTAAAGACGGCTCGCTCGAATCGCTGCAACCTGGCGCCTTCAACATCGTGCTCGGCAGCGAACTGGCGCGCGCGCTCGGCGTGTTTCCCGGCGACCGGGTGACGCTGATCGCGCCGCAGGGCGTGGTGACGCCGGCCGGCGTGGCGCCGCGGCTGAAGACCTTCACGGTGAGCGGCGTGTTCGAGGTCGGCATGGTCGAATACGACAGCGCCCTGGCCCTGATCCGCCTGGAGGACGCGCAGAAGCTCTACCGCATGGAAGACCGCGTTTCCGGCGTGCGCCTGAAGCTCGGCGACCTGTTCGACGCGCCGCGCATCGTCCGCCAACTGGCCGACACCCTGGCGGTTCCGGCCTACCTCAGCGACTGGACGCGCAGCCACGCGAACTTCTTCCGCGCCGTGCAGATCGAGAAGAACATGATGTTCATCATCCTCTCGCTGATCGTCGCCGTGGCGGCCTTCAACCTCGTGTCGACGCTGGTCATGGCGGTCACCGACAAGCAGGCCGACATCGCCATCCTGCGCACGCTCGGCGCCGCGCCGCGCAGCGTCATGACGATATTCATCGTGCAGGGCGCGCTGATCGGCTTCATCGGGCTGGGCCTGGGCGTGCTCGGCGGCGTGACGCTGGCCAGCAACATCGACGTGGTGGTGCCGTTCATCGAGCGGCTGCTCGGCACGCAACTGTTTTCCAAGGAGGTGTATTACATCTCCAGCCTGCCCTCGGAACTGCAATGGCGCGACGTGCTCACCATCACCGCCGTGTCCTTCGCGCTGTCGCTGGCGGCGACGCTCTATCCGAGCTGGCGCGCCGCGCGCGTCAATCCGGCGGAGGCGCTGCGCTATGAGTGACGCGGACATCGTGCTGGCCTGCCAGGGGCTGAAAAAGACCTACCGCCAGGGAATGGCCGGCGAGGTGCCGGTACTGGCCGGCGTCGACCTGGAGGTGCGGGTCGGCGAGCGCGCCGCCATCGTCGGCGCCTCCGGCTCGGGAAAAAGCACGCTGCTGCACCTCCTGGGCGGGCTGGACAGCCTGAGCGGAGGTTCGGTGCGGCTGATGGGCCGCGACCTGGCGACGGTCGGCGACGCCGAATGCGGCCAATTGCGCAACCGGCATCTCGGCTTCGTCTACCAGTTCCATCACCTGCTGCCGGAATTCAGCGCGCTGGAAAACGTCGCCATGCCGCTGTACATCCGGCGCATGCCCAGGCCGGACGCGGAACGCAAGGCGGCGGCGATGCTCGCCGAGGTCGGCCTCGGGCATCGCCTCGAACACACGCCGTCCGAACTATCCGGCGGCGAGCGCCAGCGCGCGGCGATCGCCCGGGCGCTGGTGACCGAACCGGCCTGCGTGCTGGCCGACGAACCGACCGGCAACCTCGACCGGCAGACGGCCGGCGACGTCTTCGAACTGATGCTCTCGCTCAACCGCTCGCACCGCACCAGCTTCGTCATCGTCACCCACGACCCCGGCCTCGCGGCGCGCGCCGGGCGGATTCTCACGCTGAGCGACGGCTTGCTGCGCGAGGGATGACCCGGCGGAACGGAGCGTCAGCCGGAGAGTTCCGGGCAAAGGCTCTCAGCGTTTGGGGCAAGCGGAGCGAACCCTGGAGTCGGTGAGTGATGGGGCATCACTGGGGTTCGTGTCGTTCGGCTCAAGCCATCGCAGTATCGAGCCTGCTTCTCGTTGGGGTTCATTTCATTCACCCCAAGCTTGCTGTTCTTTTTACGCAAGAAGCGTACCAACAAGCTTGGTTGAGCCTGCAAGGCCCAAGCATTCTGCACGGTGGAAGATGTTGGAGTTCGCTTTGCTCACTCCAACCTATGCGGGCTGGCCTCTGTCTTCAGTCCCCTGTCCTCTGAACCTGCTATCCTCTGTCTTCTGTCCTCTGTCCTCTGTCCTCTGAAATGCCCCACACCCCCCACGACGCCCTCTTCAAGAAATTCCTCGGCCACCCCGAGACGGCGCGAGACTTCCTCGACATCCACCTGCCGCCCCCGCTGCGCGCTCTCTGCAAACTCGACACCCTGCGCCCCGAACCCGGCTCCTTCATCGACCCCGCCCTGCGCGCCACCTGCTCCGACATCCTCTACTCGCTCGAAACCACGGCGGGCGAGGGCTACGTTTACTGCCTGATCGAACACCAGAGCACACCCGATCTCC
>JAISQQ010000138.1 GCA_031274075.1 Accumulibacter sp. | reverse complement strand
TTTCGCCGGAATGACGGGGATGGGGGTCAGAACCTGTTTGCGATTTTCTCTGGGAGCACAGGGCAGCCGCCCCACTTTTGACCCGCGCCATGACATTGCCGCCGCTGTTGCGGGGCGGGTGCCCCGCGCTCCCCAGGGAGCCATCGCATTCTCTCCGTGAATCGACCGGTGCGCGCGAAAATGGCGGTGATTACCGGGCGTTTCGCGCCCGCAAGAATACTGATACCTGACTTCTGATCCCTGATCCCTGATACCCGTAGGGCGGGAAAGCGCAGCGCCTCCCGCCAGTCGTTCTCTCCGGCGGCGCAGCCGCCGCTTCTATTATTCGACGGCCCTTGAATCGTGCGGCGCGTTGCGCCGTAAAAAGGACCGGCGGGAAGCGCTGCGCTTTCCCGCCCTACGGGATGCGCCAACGGTTTTGCGCCAACGCCCAGGCGGGCCGGAGAGCCGCGCTCCCAGTCAGAGGACGAAGGACAGGCATCAAGGGACCGGTATCGGCAATTTGCGGGCGCGAAGCGCCCGGTAATCCCTGCCACCTGCCACCTGCCACCTGAATCAGCGCAGCGGATCGATGCGGAAATAATTTCCGTCGGCTCTGCCGTTTTCCCAATTGGCGATCAGCTCTTCCCGGTGAATCTCGATCCATGCCTGGACGAGTATCTGCTTGGCGAACGGCAGCGTTCCGGAAAGCACTGTGTTGTCGGGGATCGAGAACGAGGCTTCGCCGCCGTGGCAGCGGGCGTGAAGGCAGGGAGGAGACGCCGGGGCGCTGCCGCGCGTCCAGCAGAAGGCGATGACGATGCCGTAGTAGGCGCTGATCATCCGCGTCTCGGCTTTCGGGAAACGCGGGCTGGGCGGACGGGTATGGAGATGCGACAGGTCGAGGTTCCGAATCTCGAACTGTTCGATCGCGGTGAACAGCGGTTCGAGCGGATAGTGTTCATTGCCGTAGCGCCGTCCGGCACGCGGCGCGGTGTGGCCGGTCAGCGCGTCATGGACGGCCTCGTCGATGCCGACGCGGCGGCAGATGTCCTTGAAGGTGTGGCGGAACGAGTGAAACACTTTTCGCTTGTCGGTGATGCGCACGCGTTTACGCAAATAGCCGGAAAAGAAGGTGCTGAAATAGCCGCCGAGCTTGCGTCGCGGATTCGGCTTGAGCGCCGGGAAAAGCAAACGGCCCTTGCGCGCCGACTGCGCATAGTCGAGGAAGCCGCAATCGATCAGGGTCGGGTGCAGCGGGATGCGGCGGCGCGACGCGGCGTTTTTCAACTGGCTGTGCGCGGCCTCGTCGCTGATGTTGATGTACCAGCCCAGTCCCTCGGCGGGCCGGATGTCTTCGACCAGAAGCTGGGCGAGTTCTTCCACCCGCGCGCCGGTAAACAGCGCCAGCAGCGGCAGCCAGTACGAGGCGTCCTGTCCGCCGGCGATCGGCCGGTAGTTGTCGGTGTAGATCGGGGAATTGAAGATTCGCGACAAATCCTCGGAGCTGAACGCGACGCGGGATTTCTGCCGGGCGGTGGACACGATCCGGACCTGGTCGGCGGGATTGGCCTTCAACAACTCATAGTCGCGCGCTACGCGAAAGAGGGTTTTCAGGACGCCGATCTTGCGGGTGACGGTCGCCGGACTCTGTTCGTCCGCCACCAGGAAATCGCGAAAACCGAGGATGTCGATACGGGAAATCGAGGCGACTTTTTTCCCTTGGACAAATTGCGCGAACGAGGCAAATACCTTGCGGTAATCCTCCACGGTGGTTTCGCGCCGTATCGCCGTTTTCGTCCACAAATCGAAGATCTTCGCGTAGGAGGAAGGGAGCATCGTGGTCATCGCAGCCTCATAAAAATCGACGAATTTATCGTAAAAACGAAAGCTGAAAAACCCGTCCCGGCTCCGCGGGCACGGCAAGACGGATCGGCCGGCGAGAGACCGTGTCCGCCCGGCGCGCCCACGCGCTTGTGGGTCGAACGGTCTTGCTTGAAAATATGGATAAGCATCCATACAATTCAAGGCATGGACTTTATTTGGGATGCTGAAAAACGCCGCGTCGACTTGCAGAAACATGGGCTGGATTTTGCCGAGGCGGCGCAGGTGTTCGGCGGTCACACGCTGACCCGTCCGGATAAGCGCTTCCCCTACGGCGAACAGCGGTTTTCCAGCATCGGCTTGCCGGGTGTCGAGGTGGTGGCGATGGCGCATACCGAAAGCGAAGATACGATCCGCATCATTTCCATGCGAAAGGCAGAACGTCATGAACGAGAACTTTACTTTGCCAGCCTCTGAGTGCAAGGACCTGGACGAAGCGCCCGTCTGGACGGTGGAAGACTTCGCCCGGGCGACGCATCAGCTGGGCTTGAAACCCGTGGGCAAGAAACAAAAGATCAGCATCGCGCTCGACCCGGACGTGCTGGCGTGGTTCAAGGCGAAGGCCGAAGGGCGCGGCTACCAGACCCTGATCAACGCCGCCTTGCGGGAAGCCATGCAGGGCGCGGAAATCGCCGAAACGCTGCGCCGCGTCATCCGGGAAGAGCGGGCGGCGGTGTAGGGCCGGGACAGTCCAAATGACCGTTTATCGGCGCTGGGGCGTTTGCTTTGCATGATTTCTACCCATCATGCACAATACGAGCCAGTTATAAACACCCATCGATAAAAGGGCGCACCATGCAACACATGACGCTGGAGCAACTACGCGCTACCGCCAGCGCCGGTGGCGTGACGGGCGTAACCCTGAAAGGGATAGGCAGCGGCTTCTTCGTTGAAATCGCCACGCGCAGCGGCCAGGACGCCTGTTTGGTGAAGGCTCGCAGC
>JAISQQ010000129.1 GCA_031274075.1 Accumulibacter sp. | reverse complement strand
GCGTAGTCGCCCGCGCCGAGCTTCGGCCAGGCGAGCAGGCAGCGCTCGATGGCCTGGTCGATGGCTTCCCGTTCCTCGCGGCGCGGCGCCTTGAGGACGTAATCGATGACTTCGCCGCGCTCGCCGGGATGGCCGACGCCCAGGCGCAGACGCCAGAAATCCGGGGAACCGAGATGCGCCTGGATGTCCTTGACGCCGTTGTGTCCGCCGCTTCCGCCGCCCTGCTTGACGCGGATGCCGCCGGGAGGCAGGTCGATCTCGTCGTGGACGACCAGGATCTCGTGCGGCAGGATCTTGTAAAACCAAGCCAGCGAGAGCACCGCCAGCCCGGAGCGGTTCATGAACGTCGCCGGCTTTTGCAGCCACACGCCGCCTTGCCGCCCGACGAACCCGTGGAACTTGCCTTGCGGCGCCAGCGCCACCTTGATCTCGGCGGCCAGCCGGTCGACGAACCAGAAACCCAGGTTGTGGCGCGTATCCTCATACTCGCTTCCGGGATTGCCGAGGCCGACGATCAGGCGCGGTGCTGCCATGCGATGCTATCCACAATGTTCAATCCACGGGCGGGCCGGAGGAAAGCGCGGAAGGGCTTACGCGCCTCCCGGGCGTGATTCCCCTGAAGAGAGGGGTTCCCAATCGGAGTCGGTTTTCGATGAGCGAAAGCGGAACCCGAACCCCGCGGCCGGATCAGGCGTCGGGAGCGGCGGCGGGAGCGGCTTCGCCTTCCGCGGCCTCGTCTTCGGCCTTCTCGACCACGGTCTTCTTGTTGGCGATGGATACGACCAGCGGATCGTCATTGCCATGCGTGACCGGTTTGACGCCCTGCGGATAGACGAGCTGCGAAACGTGCAGCGACTGGCCGGCCTTCAAATCCTGCAGGTCGACTTCGATGAAGGCCGGCAGGTCTTGCGGCAGGCAGCTCACGTCGATCTCGGTCATGGCGTGCGAAACCACGCCGTCGCTGAGCTTGATGCCCGGCGAGAGTTCGGCGTTGATGAAGTGCAGCGGTACCTTCTGGTGCAGGACTTGCGTGACGTCGACGCGCTGGAAATCGACGTGCAGCACCAGGGGCTTGTAGGCGTGCATCTGGACGTCGCGCAGCAGCACGGTTTGCGCCTCGTCGCCCCGCTTGAGCGAAATCAGCGACGAATGAAAGGCTTCCTTGCCCAGGGCGAGGAGCAGTTCGTTGTGATCGAACTCGATCAATTCCGGCGCGGCCGATCCGCCGTAGAGAATGCCCGGAACCTTGTTGGCGCGACGCAGGCGGCGGCTCGCTCCGGACCCCTGCTGTGCGCGCGTTTGCGTGTTCAGTTCAAATTGCATGACGACTCCTTTGAGATTGAAGACCCGCCCGCGACCAGGCGGGGGACGAAAAAACTATTCGATGAACAAGGATGAAATCGAATCCTCGTTGCTGATCCGGCGAATCGTCTCGGCCAGCACGTCGGCCACCGACAACTGCCGGATCGTCTTGCACTGCCGCGCCTCGTCGGACAGCGGAATGGTGTCGGTCACCACCAGCTCGTCGAGCGCCGACTCGCGGATGCGGCTGACCGCCCCGCCGGAAAGCACCGGATGCACGCAGTAGCCCAGCACCTTGGTCGCGCCGTGGTCTTTCAGCGCGGCGGCGGCCTTGCACAGCGTGCCGGCCGTGTCGACCATGTCGTCCATCAGCACGCAGGTCCGATCCTTGACGTCGCCGATGATGTTCATCACCTCGGCAACGTTGGCCTTCGGACGGCGCTTGTCGATGATCGCCAGATCGCATTCCAGGCGCTTGGCCAGCGCGCGGGCGCGCACCACGCCGCCGACGTCGGGCGAGACCACCATCAGGTTCTCGAAATCCTGCTTCCACACGTCCGCCAGCATGATCGGCATGGAATAGGCGTTGTCGACCGGAATATTGAAGAACCCCTGGATCTGGTCGGCGTGCAGATCCATGGTCAGCATGCGCTGGACGCCGGCGGCGGCCAGCAGGTCGGCCACCAGCTTGGCGGCGATCGGCACGCGCGCGGAGCGCACGCGGCGATCCTGGCGCGAGTAGCCGAAATAGGGGATGGCGGCGGTGATGCGCCCGGCCGAGGCGCGTTTCAGCGCGTCGACCATGATCAGCAGCTCCATCAGGTTTTCATTGGCCGGCGCGCAGGTCGACTGCAGGATGAATACGTCCTGGCCGCGCACGTGTTCCTGTATCTCGATGGAAATCTCGCCGTCCGAGAAGCGCCCGACCCTGGCCCGGCCCAGGGAGATGTTCAGCCGCCTGACGACGTCGGCGGCCAGCTTGGGATTGGCGTTGCCGGTAAAAACCATCAAGCTGTCATAAGCCATAGCGTGAATCCCGAAACGCCTCCCGGAAACAGAGCGGGCAGGTTGGCGCCACCTGCCCGGTCTGAAGGAAATCATCTGGCTGGGGAAGAAGGATTCGAACCTTCGAATGCCGGAATCAAAATCCGGTGCCTTGACCAACTTGGCGACTCCCCAGCGGACGTTCGTCCGAGGCATCCT
>JAISQQ010000121.1 GCA_031274075.1 Accumulibacter sp. | reverse complement strand
TCACTGTCCGCACTGAAACGCAAGACGCTCTACTTCTTGGCGCGTTGCTGTTCGAGCGCGTCTTGCAGTTCCTTGACCAGATCGAGTCCGACGTCGGCGCCGAACTTTTCGATCACCGGCTTGAGCTTGGCGCGGATCTTTACCAGTTCTTCCGGCGGCAGGACGGAAACCGTCATGCTCTTCTGCAGGTTGGCCAGCGAATCCTCGCCGAGCTTGCGCGAGTTTTCCCGTTGCCACTTGGTCGCTTCGACCAGCGTCGAGGTCAGGACGTCCTTCTCGTCCTGGTTCAGCGAATCCCACTTCTTCTTGCTTATCAGCACCGACTGCGGATTGAACATGTGGTTGGAGACCGTCAGGAATTTCTGCACTTCCTGGAACTTGCTCGACTCGATGACCGAGAACGGATTTTCCTGGCCGTCGATGATCCTCTGCTCGAGCGCCGAATACAGCTCGGTGAAAGACATCGGCACCGGGTTGGTGCCCAGCGCGCTGAAGGTGTCGATGTAGATCGGCGACTGGATCACGCGCAGCTTCACCCCGGAAAAGTCCTCCAGCGTCTTGATATCGCGCTTGCTGTTGGTCAACTGACGGAAACCCAGTTCCCAGTACGCCAGATGGTGCAGATTCTTCGTCTCCACCAGATCGCCCAGTTTCTTGCCGAACGCGCCGTCGAGAACCGCGTCGGCTTCCTTGCCGCTCTCGAACATGAACGGGAAGTCGAAGATGGCGAATTCCTTCTGGATGCCTTGCAGGATGCCCGAGTTCATCGCGGTCAGGTCGATGGTGCCGCCCTGCACGGCCGACAATACCTGCACGTCGCCGCCCAGCGTGCCGCCCCCGAAGACCTTGAGCGTTATTTTGCCGCCGCTCTTCTCCTTGAGGAGTTGCGCCCATTTCTCGGCGCCCATCACCGAGGGATGCGTCGGCGCGCCGACGTGGGAATAACGCAAGGTCTGGTCCCTGACCTGCGCCCAGCCCGTCGACGCGAGCAAGGCGCCGATCAGCACTACCGAAGCGTTTCTTGCGAATTTCAGCATTTTCATTTCTATCTCCTTGATTAATGAAGCCCGAAAAGAGCTACCCGTTGAGCCACCACACCAACAACACAACAACAGCAACAACACAACAACGACGACTGACGCGCTCCCGCGCCTGCCAATACAATCGATACCGGGCAAAGCCCGCCGGAAGGCGTCGATCGAATCTTCACCGGCCCGTGCTCATGTATGCCGGATATGCGCCGCGGCATACGCCTTGGCCGATTCGAGGCAGCGGAAGGCGTGCTCGGCGTAGCCGAATTCCCTGGCGCGGGCCAGATGCGGCAATTCGATCGAATACACCATCTTGGGCAGGCGATTGAGGATGTCGGCGATCGGCACGCCGCCTTCGCCGACGTAGAGCCGCTCCTCGCGCAGGATGCGCGTCATTTCCGCGCGATCGGTGGGGATTTCGCCCTGCGCGTCGCACAGATGCGCGAAACGGAACCACTTCGGCGGCAGTCCGACCAAGTCCTCGAGTTTGTCGTAGGCGCGGTGGAAGTGGTGTACGTCGAGCATCAGGCCGGCGTTCGGGCGATCGGCGGCGCGCAGCACGTCGACGGCTCCGGCCAGGTTGTTGACGCTGGCGATCGGCACGTATTCGAGGCCGACGAACAGGCCGAAGGGCTTGGCCAGGTCGCAGATCTGGCCGAACTTCTCGATCGCGTACTCGCGCCGCGGGGTCCAGATGCTCGACAGCACGGCCTTGGCGCCGAGTTCCGCGGCCACCTCGAAGGCCGGCAGGTACTTGCTCGGATACAGGTCGTCGTAAACACGCGCCAGCTCGATGTCATGCACCTTGATGCCCGTGTCGGCGAGCGCGCGCTTGGTGGCGCGCAGCATTTCCGGATTGTCGGCGAGCGCGTAGTTGGGTTCGCCGGGCAATCCCATGTAGATCAGCCGCGGGCTGACGTAGTCGTAGCCGGCGCGCGCGCCGACATAGACCAGTTCGGGCGTCGGGCAGCCCATTACCGTCAGGTGAGCCAGTGAATATTCCAGAGCCATTTGTTTTCCTCCTGAAAAAAAACCCTCGTGCGCGGCGTCCCTGGCGGCCGCCGCTCCGTCCATCCCTCATTCCTCGTTCTTCGTCCAAAATCGCGGTCCCGGCTTTCCCCTCCGCCAGCGGCGGCTTGCCATGAAGCCGGGACCGCACCCCCACAACGAGATCCCGATACGGGCCGATTACTCAATCGTCCGTCGAAACGTGGTGCACCCGCTTGCCCGGCGAGTAGATGTCCATGATGTTCCAGTGCCCGGCGGTCGGCGTCGGGATGTTCTTCATATATACGTCGATGACCACCGGCTGCTTCATGGCGACCGCTTTTTGCAGGGCCGGCAGGAGTTCCTCGGCCTTGTCGATGGTGACGCCTTCGATGCCGTAGGCGCGGGCGATCGCGGCGTAGTCGGGCGACCAGGTTTCGCCGTCGACTTCGAAGACGGTGGCGAAGGTGGTGTCGAAGTGCGCCTTCTCCAGGCCGGCGATGGTGCCGAAGGCGTGGTTGTTCATGATCACCCAGATCACCGGGACATGGCATTCCCTGGCCGTGGCCAGCACCGCCGGGTTCTGTCCCCAGCCGCCGTCGCCGACCAGGGCGACCACCACCTTGTCCGGCAAGGCGATCTTGACGCCCACCGCCGCCGGCGAGCCGAAGCCCATGGTGGCGAAGCCGCCCGGCGTGAAAACGCTGCCCGGTTCGTAGACCGGATACTGCTGCGCGAGGCCGTTCTTGTTCCAGCCGACGTCGGTGCAGATATACGAATCGCGCGGCAGGGCCTTGCGCAGATCGGCCAGGATGCGCTGCGGCGTCATCGGGAAGGCGTCGCTTTCCTCCCATTCCTTGTTGCCCTCGGCGAAGGACTGGCGGTTGGCCGCCATTTCGGCGACCAGTTCGGGACGCTGGACGCCTTGCGGGCACAGCCTTTTGGCGACGCGCAGCAGCACCGTCAGGGCGTGCTTCAGATCGGCGACGGCGCCGATCGCCGCCGGGTAGTTGCGGCCGATTTCCGCCGGATCGATGTCGATGTGGATGAGCCGCGTCGGCGGGAAATTGAAGGTGTACTCGGCTTCCCACGAGCTGCAATCCGCTTCGGCGAAGCGTGCGCCCAGGGCGATGATCCAGTCGGCGGCCTTGCATTTTTCGTTGATGAAGCGGGTGCCCCAGAATCCGGTCATGCCGAGGATCAGCGGATGGTCGTCGGGCAGCGCGCCCTTGCCCATCAAGGTGTGCGCCACCGGCAACTGCAAGTGTTCGGCGAAGGCGCGCATCTCGGCCGTGGCGCCGGCCAACATGACGCCGCCGCCGACGTAGATCAGCGGCGTCTGGGCGGCGAGCAGTTGCCGGACGATCTTTTCGGCGGTCTCTTCGTCCAGCGACGGCTTGGCCGGCTGGCGGGTGTTCCGCAACACGCGCTCGAAGCGTTCGACCTCGATTTCCTTGGAGAAGATGTCCATCGGCACGTCGACGAGCACCGGGCCGGGACGGCCGCTTTCGGCCAGGATGAAGGCTTTTTCGAGTATTTCCGGAAAGAGGTGCGCGGAATCGACGCGCCAGACGCGTTTGCAGAAGGGACGGTAGATCTCGCTTTGCGAGGCGTCGGCGTGCAGGTTGACTTCCTGGTGCGGATGCTTGCCGTAGTAGTGGGTGGGAACGTCGCCGGCGATGACCACCAGCGGAATGGAATCGAGCGAAGCGTTGGCCACGCCGGTGCAGGCGTTGGTCAGCCCCGGCGAGAGGTGCGAGAGCACCACCGCGGCCTTGCCGGTGGCGCGCGCGTAGCCGTCGGCCATGTGCGCGGCGAGCTGCTCGTGGCGGGTATTCACGAACTTGATCTTGTCGCTTTTCTCCAGCGCCGCCAGCACGGCGATGTTGGTATGGCCGCACAGGCCAAAAATGTGGCGCACGCCCCGCGCCTCGAGATAACGCACCAGTTGATTGGATACCAGGTCTTTCATCGAACGCTCCTCCTATTGTTAACAGTAGCGGCGTCTGTC
>JAISQQ010000442.1 GCA_031274075.1 Accumulibacter sp. | reverse complement strand
GCCCCCCCCCCCCCCCCGCAAAAGCTTGAGTTGATTTCCTTGGCAAAATCGCCTTGAAACACACCAAGTTCCGCGATATTGCCTGGAGTTTTCACAAGCAGTTCCGCCGCGCTTCGCATCGCGGATACCCGCGCGTAGTTGATTGTTGTTGCCATTACGTATTCGCTCCTTGCTTATTTCCAATAAAGTGTACTTTACAAGCTGATGTCGCATCCAGGAGGTCAATCAATATGGTCGCGCACGATGCCTTCGAGCAATTTTACAATACCGGCCAGCACAGCGGCAAGCAACAAGGTGACGACTGTGTTGTAGATGCGGCGGGGTTCCATCGGGTATTCCGGGAGTGTAGGGGCTTGCAGCACGGAGACTTTCTCCAGCATGCGCGTGGCGTCGATTCTCCCCTTTTCCAGGCCAGTCAGCGCGGCCTTGTAGAGGTCCTGGGTGAAGGTGGCCTCCATCTGCAGGAGGTGGAACTCTTCCACCGTGGTGTTCAGGGTCTTGCCCGTCGGGTTGGCGAGCTTGGCTTTTTCCTGGTCGATTTGCCGGTCGATGGCGGCCAGGGATTGCCTGAGCATCACGAGGTTGGGGTGGTCGCGATCCAGCGTCCTGGGCAGCGAGGCGAGTTGGGTCTGGAGTTGGGCGCGCTGCTCTTCGAGCTTGGCAATGAGGACATTGAAGCTTTCGGCGGTGGCCTGCGGCGAGAGCAATCCCTTTTTGTTCTGGAAGGCCAACAGCGACTGGCTCGCCTGCTGGAAGCGAAGCTGCGCCAGATTCACCTGGGTGGCCAGGAAGTTGACCTGCGTTTCCGCCATTTCGTGGCCGAGCTGGTTCATGTAGCCCTCGCCTTCGCGCACGAGCATGTTCGAGATCGCCAGGGCCGTCTTGGGGTCGTAGGCCTGCACCTCGATGCGCAGCACGCCGGCATAGTCGTCGTATTCGATGGCGACCCGCGAGAGATAATGGCGGTGAAACCATTCCATATCTTCCAGCCACAGGCGCGAAACCCAATCGCGGCGCGGGTCGCTGTAGTGGGCGCGCAGGTCAAGCGCGGCGTCGAGCTTCTTCAGCATGTCTACCGACAGCAGGTATTCCCGAAGCAGAAGCTGGTCGGTGCGATTGACTCCGGCGATGCCGCCGATCAGCATGGACAGGTCGAAGCCGGACGCCGCGACCGAATCTGTCTTGCGGATGATGACGCTGGCTTCGGAAACATAGCGGTCGGAGGCAATCAGCAGCCAATAGGCTACCGCCAGGACGGCCATCACCAGGGTAAGCCCTGTCAGGCAAGAAAACAGCCGGATGGCCCCCTCGCCTTCCCTTGCGCGTTGTGGGGGGGCTTTGGAATTTTCGGGGTGTTGATCAGCTTTGCTGTGTTGCGATTCCGTCATGCTGATATCGTGTCCTTGTAAGCTTTGAAGGCTTCGCCGATTGCGTCGAACCAATGCGCCTTGCCTTGGTAAAGAAAGACGGCGGCCTGGCAAAATTGCCTGAGGGTGTTTTCGTCATGCGCCACCATGATCAGCCCGGCACGGCCGGCCATGGCCTTGAAGGCGGCGGCGGCTTTTTTCCGGAAAGCCGCGTCGCCGGCCGCCGTGACTTCGTCCGAAATATAGATGTCGAAATCGAAGGCAAGCGATAGCGCGAACTGCAAACGCGAGCGCATCCCGGAAGAATAGGTGTTCAACGGTTCGTCGAAGGCTTCGCCCAACTCGGAGAAATCCCGCACGAACGAGAGCCGGTCTAGGAGGTCTCCCTGGTGTCCATGCACCCGGCAGACGAATTTGGCGTTCTGTCGTCCGGTCAAGGTCGGTTCCAGCCCGCCCTGCCCCATCGGCCAGGAGAGCCGGCAGCGGCGCTCTACCCGGCCCTTGTTGGGGTGGTCGATCCCGCCAATGATGCGCAGCAAGGTGGATTTCCCCGCGCCGTTGGCGCCGATCAGCCCCACATTCACGTGGCGCGGAATCGTCAGGTCGATGCCCCGCAACACCCATTTGCCCGGACCATGCTCGGTCTTGTAGCGCTTGTGCAGGTCTTCGATGACGATCATTTCATCACCAGCCACACGGCAAAGCGGCGATAGAGCATCAGGCCGAGAAACACGCTGACGGTCGCCCACGCATAGAGATAGACCATGCTGATTTCCGGCACGGCGTGGTAATAAGGGAGGAAACCCAGGCGCACAAACTCGAGCCCGTGCGCGATGGGATTGATCATCAAAATGTCGCGATAGGGTTGAGGCACCGAGGCCAGCGGCCAGATGACGCCAGAGATAATATAGAGCGGCATCATCAGGATTTTCAGGACGTGCTCCATTTCCGGCACGAGTTCCATCAAGACTGAGGCAACGAGACCGTAGCCGAAACCGAATAGCCAAAGCCCGAAAACGGCTTGCATGACGAGCAAGGCGTCGTCGGGAAAGGCCGCATGGCCCAGCAAGGCCACCGTAAGCAAAATGACGGCCGAAATAATCGCCATCAGAAAGGCTTCAAGGACAGCCCGCGCAATGGCGGGATCGAAGGGCTTGACCTGGCGGTAAGTGAAGAGCGGTCGATTGGAATCGACGGCGTAGGTCACCTGGACGGCCGTTCGCCGGAACAGGAAAAATGCCAGCATGCCGACTATGATCCAGATGACGACGTCGGCGTTGCCGACCGTGCGAACGCGAATGACGGCAAAGACAAAGGTCATGAAACCGATATGGCAAACCGGTTCCGCCAGCAGCCAGAACCAGGCCGCCCGCATATCGAACAGCCGGTCGAGCGCCTCGCGCAGGAAGATCGCCTGCCATACGGACACGGTGACCGCCAGCGGATCGCGCGTCTGTGGCATGTTCGCCGCTTGGCTCATTGCAAGGCCCGGTTGAGGGTCGCGCTGGGCGATGCGACCGACACCACCAAGCGCAAGAATTTGTTGAATTCCGCCTCGGGCGAGTTGGCGACGTAGATCACGTCGCGGTTTTGCACCGGGAAATTCTGCGTCACGAAAAGCGAGGCGGGGTCGCGCAGGTCGATCTGGTAGATCACCGGCACCGTGCCATCGAGTGAGCTGGGCGCCGGGCCTTGGGCGTCCAGCAGCTTCGCGTCTTCGAAACGGAACACGAACACGCCGCGCGCATCCGCCCGGTTGTCGACGAGACCGCCGGAGCGCGCCAGAGCCTGCGCCAGCGAAATGCCCTGCGCCTCGAACGGAATTTCCTCGTTCTTTCCGGTCGCGCCGAGTACCGAGAAGCTTTGCGGCTGGAACAGGGCGGTCACCACGTCGCCCGGTTTGAGCGGGATGTTTTGCCTGGGATCGCGGATGACCGCATCGAGAGGCATCGTGGCGGTGACGTTTTCACGCGACAACTGCATCGCCATGCGATTGATCGGCTGCTTTACGCCGCCTCCCGCCGCCAATGCGTCGAGCAGACGTTCGCCCTTGGGCGTCAGCGGCATCTGGGTGCTGGTGTTGACCTCCCCCACCACCGTGACGTTCGAGGTATTGTTCTTTATGACGCGCACCAGCACTTGCGGCTGGTTGGCCTTGCCCTTGAGACGCTTGACGATGTCCGTCTCGATTTCCTGGGTCGCCCGCCCCTTGACGGACACCCGGCCCGCAAACGGCATGGTGATCATGCCGTCCGCCGTGACCATCTGCGCGGGAAACGTGACGGCGTGGGTGGTGGCCGTGCCGACCCTGGGATCGAGCACGACGGCGCCAAACAGCATGGCGGGCGGCGCCTCCCAGACCGAAACTTCGATGATGTCTCCCGGGCCGATCAAATAATTGTTGCCGCCCTCGTCTGGAAAAACGTCGTCGAAGCGGTCGAGCTTCTTGCTTTCGGCGAGCCTCCTGGCCAAGGCATCGTTGACATCGATCAACTGGATGCCTTCGATACGGTCGCTGTCGTGTTTTTCCTGGATCTGCTGGCGACTCGCGCCGGAGCCGGACAACCAGGCCGGAAACGTCGCGCAACCGGAAAGAGTTAGAACGGCAAGCAGGACAATTAGCGAAGAATTCATCTTGTACAGGGCGGTTTTGTGTCGGGAAGGCCGCCCGGGTTTGGGATTCCCGGGAGCGCGGGGTTTCTGCCCCACAACAGCGGCGGTCGTGTCATTCCCGCTGTTGCGGGGCAGAAGCCCCGCGCTCCCAGGTTTCGGAGGCTCGATGATCGGGTTCATTTCTTCATGTGCGATGAAAGGCATTTTGACGCCATATAAGAAGCTGTTCAAGATCTTCTCCGGGAGCGCGGGAGTCCTCGCCCGCCTCAAGGTAGGGCGCGCTCTCCGAGCGCGCCGCGGCAACGTACCAAGCTTGCGGCGGTTTCTTCGATCCCGCCCTACCACAACAGGCTCTCATAACAGGACTGGTGCAAGATGCGCTCCCAAAGAGAAGATCGTGAACAGGTTCTAAGGACATTTGCGTATACGATAGCCTTGGAATACGGGGCCGGAGCATCAAAAACCGGCGCTCCCAAGGAGAAGCAAAACAGCGGCTGGCCGCGGCCCGCCCTGGTGACGACGCTGGCTGGTTTGCGGAAAAGGACAACGCCGTCTCGCTCAGGAGCGCAAGGCCGCCAGTTCGTCCCGGCTCAGGCCTGTGATCTGGCGCACCATCTCGGCATCAATGCCGCTTTTCAGCATCGAACGGGCGATTTCCAGAGAGGCGTGCTTCTCGCCCTCCTGACGGCCTTCCTGACGGCCTTCCTGACGGCCTTCCTGACGGCCCTCCTGACGGCCCTTCTCCAACCCTTTTTCCAGCCCTTGTTCCAAACCTTCCTCGCGGCCGATCATCTTCAATCTTTCCGCTATCGTCATCATTTCCTCCTTGTACTCGGGTGAGCCTTGCGCCAGCCGTTCGAGGAAGGCGCGGGGATGGGCCGTGTCGCCGACTTGCAGCATGTAGTTCAGTAGTGCTTTCAGTTGTTCGCCGTCGGTGGGGTTGGCTCGCAAGATTTGGACGATCTGGCCCACCCATTCCATCATGTCCCGTTGCCGGATGTGTTTCTGCACCAGTTCCAGGAGCGCCACCCGTTTGTGGGTGTGGATTTTATCATCCGGGATGATGGTGACGTCGACCAGCGGGAAGGGTGTGCTGTAGAGCTCGCGGGCGCAGGCGCGCTCGGTTTCGGCGAAGGCGTCGAGCCAGTTCAGGCTGTACGGGTAGGGGCTGGCCTCGCCGTGGTAGAAGAGCATCGGGATGACCAGCGGCAGTATCTTGTGGCCTTTGTTCAGGTGGTGTTGCATGGCCTTGAGGCTGTACTGCATGAGCCGGAAGGCCATGAGAGGATCGGGTGTGCTCTGGTGTTCGATGAGGCAGTAGATGTAGCCCGCGCCGTGGGTCGTCTCCAGCGAATAGAGGATGTCGGAGCAGGAGTGGCGCAGTTCGTCGTCGATGAAAGACGTCGGTTCGGGACGCAGGGTATCGAGCTCGCACAGGGCCAGGAGCGGCTTGGGGAGGTGGATTTCGAGGAAGTCGCGGGCGGTTTCGGGATGGCCGAGGACTTGTTTGAAGATCGCGTCGTGAGGGATCGTAGTCATGACGGGGGATTATAGTTCAGAGGACAGAAGACAGTAATATTTGCGGGCGCGAAGCGCCCGGTAACTGAACTGTCCTCTGAACCCCTGTCCTCTGAAAACAACAGCGCTGCGGGGAACCCGGATGGGTTCGCCGAAGTCACTCGGAAAGGAAGCGATTTGACGCTCCGGCACTGCCTTGGAATACCGATCCGGGCCTTTCAAATGGCTCTTCATGCAACCACGATCCGCTTCAAGGTTTTCAGGGTAAAGTCGATTTCCCGGTCATTATGCAACGCCGACAGGAAAAACCTCAATCGAGCGGCTTTTTCTTCCACCGCCGGATAAATGATCGGTTGCACATTGATCCCGGCCTCGAAGAGCTGGTTCGACAACTTGGCGGCTTTCAGGGAACTGCCGGTGATTGCCGGAACGACGGCATAGCCCTGGGCATATCCGGTATTGATGCCGATCGAGTGCATCTGCTGCAGGAACTGCCGGGCGTGTGCCCGCAGCCGCCCGACGCGCTCGGGCTCGCGCAGCATGATGCGCAGGGCTTCCAGGGAGGCGGCGGCCAGCGGCGGCGACATGCCGACGCTGTAGACAAACCCCGGCGCGGCGTACTTCAGATTCTCGACCAGCGCCCGTTCCCCGGCGATGAAGCCGCCACAGCCCGCAAAGGTCTTGGAGAGCGTCCCCATCCAGATGTCGACATCCTTGCCGGCGACGCCGAAATGTTCGCGAACGCCCCGCCCGGTTTCGCCGAGCACGCCGAGAGCGTGCGCTTCGTCCACCATGAGGAAAACCTGGTGGCGACGCTTGATGTCGATGAGCGCCGGCAGGTTGGGGATGTCGCCATCCATGCTGTAGAGCCCTTCCACGACGATGAGCGCGCGCTCGAACTGGCCGCGGATCTCGGTGAGGACGTCGTCGACCGCCTGGTGGTCGTTGTGCGCAAAGGAACGACGCGCGGCGCCGGAGAGTTTGATGCCTTCCAGGATGCTGTTGTGGACGAGGCTGTCGTGGATCACCAGGTCCTTCGGACCGAAGAGATAGCCGATGGTACTGACATTGGTGGCATGACCGCTGACGAAGACGACGCAGTCTTCGACTTCGTACAACTCCGCGAGGGCTTCTTCCAGTTCGCGCTGGACCGGACGTTCGCCAGCCACCAGCCGGCTGGCCGAGGCGGACGTGCCGTAGCGGTCGATCGCTTCCTTCGCCGCCTTGCCGACCGCCGGGTGGCCTGCCAGCCCCAGGTAGTTGTAATTCGAAAAATTGATGTATTCGCGGCCTTCGATGCGGGTCGTGGCGCCCGCCACGCCGTCATGGACACGGAAGAAAGGGTTGCTCACTCCCAGGCGACTGGCGGCGGCCTTGGTCACCAGCATCTTCTCGTAGCCGGGATGGCGGTCGAAACGGGTAAAGGTTTCAGGCACTTCCGAGCGACTCGCCGGACGGACGGCAGGCGTGGTCACCGCCGTCTCGCCAGCGCTTTTCTTCTTGCCAAGGATGCGGTTTATGAGTTGCGCCTTGGTTTTCTGGGCGAGATTCGTCTTGCTCATGCGGTCAGCCTTTTCCCTGTTCCCGTCAAGCCGCGCGTTTCCTCGGCCAGGCCTTCGATCTCTTCCGAAGTCACGCTCTCGCCATGCTGGAGTGCAAGTCCCGCGATCAGGGCGGCGGAAGCGTCTTCCTCCACGCCATCCCCGTTTCCGGTCAGTTTCTCGACGATGCGCGCGGTGACATTGTCTACTGTGGGTGAGTCGTTGAGCATCATGACCGGCAATTGTATGTCGAAGCGCTGTTCCAGTCCCAGGGCAAGTTCGACGGCCATCAGCGAATCCATGCCCTGATCGTGCAGCGAGCGATTGGGCTCGATGCGGTCAGGGTAGATGCGCAGGATCTGCGCAATCTCCCGCACCACGAGATCCCTCACGATAGCGGCAATCTCTTCTGGCGCCTTGCCGGCGATGAGGGCGCGAATGTCGGTCGGCTCTTCTGCCTGCGCCTGTTCCTTGCGGTGACGGTTGAGGATGTCGAAGCGGCTGCCGGCCGCCGCAGGCAGCAGGCGCGCGAGCACGCTCCAGTCAAAGTTGGCGTGCATGCTAAGGCTGGCCTCATCGACGAGAGCACGGTCGAGTTGCGCCAGCGCTTCGGCGGCGGTCATGGAAGCTTTGCCAAGGCGCTGTTCGAGACTGTCCTTGACGGCTTCATGGCTGGCCAGATAGCCGGCATCCGCGATCGGCCCCCAGGCAACGCAGCTCGCCGGCAGGCCCATTTGGCGGCGCATGGCCGCCAAGCCCTCCAGACCCGCGTTGGCCGCCACATAGTTGGCTTGGCCCGGGTTGCCGATGGCGGTGGTTATGGAAGAGTACAAGACGAAATGATCGAGCGGGATGTCGAGCGTCGCCTGGTGCAGATGCCAGGCGCCCAGCAGCTTGGCGTTCAAGACGTTTTCGACGCTCTGCGCGTCCAGCCTGGAAATCAGCCGGTCATCGAAGGTCGCGGCGGCATGCAGGACGCCCCTGAGCGGTGGCAGGGTTTTCCGGATGCGCTCGATGAGCGTGGCCAGCGCTTCGGCCGCGGTGATGTCACAGGCTTGGGCCAGCACCTCGACGCCTTGCGCGGTGAAGCTTTCGACGATTTCCTTGGCCCCCGGCGTATCCATGCCTCGCCGGCCCACCAGCACGAGATGGCCGACGCCGCGCGCCGCCAGCCAGCGCGCGGATTGCAGGCCAAACCCGGAAAGACCGCCCGTGACGAGCCAGGCGCCCTCCTTTTCAAAACGGATTGGCGCTTGCGGCTGCGCTGGCTGTTCGATCTCCGGCCGGGCATCCGCCAGCGACACGACGACCTTGCCGATATGGCGCGCCTGCTGCATGACGCGGAAGGCATCGACGATCCGGTCGGCGGAGAACGTCCGGTAAGGCAGCGGCGTCAGCACCTGCTCGCGGAACAGCGCCATGACTTCACCGAAGAGCCGCGCGGCAAGCTTGGGACGGGCGGTCAGCAACTGGTCGGCATCGACGCCGAAATAGCTGACGTTGTTCCTGAAAGGACGCAGGCCGACGGGAGTATTCTCGAAGAAGTCACGCTTGCCGAGTTCCAGGAAACGGCCAAAGGGTTTGAGTACATCGAGGCTGCGGCGCATGGCTTCGCCGGCAAGCGAATTGAGCACCACATCCACTCCCTCGCCCGCGGTAGCGTCGAGAATATCGTCGGCGAATGCCAGGCTGCGTGAATCAAAGACATGGTCGGCTCCCAGCAGCTTGACGAAATCGCGTTTTTCGACGCTGCCCGCCGTGGCATAGATTTCCGCGCCGAGGTGGCGTGCGAACTGGATGGCGGCGATGCCGACGCCGCCGGCCGCGCCATGGATCAGGACGCGTTCGCCGGGCTGCAGGCCGGCAAGGCAGTCGAGGGCGTAATAGACGGTGAAAAAAACGGTCGGCACCGTGGCGGCCGCCTCGAACGTCCAGGCTTCCGGCAAGTGGGCCACGGCGTCCGCGCGCGTGACGACGTGGCTGGCGAAACACGCAGCGCCGAAGCCCATGACGGCATCGCCGGGCAGCAGGTCTTTCACCCGCGCGCCAATGCGGCTGACCACACCGGAAAATTCGAGGCCAAGGCTGGCGCCGGCAAAGCCATTTTCGACGGCTTCGTCCGGCAAGAGTCCCATGAGATACATGACGTCACGGAAATTGAGGCCGATGGCGCGCGTGCTTACCTCGATTTCGTCGTCGCGCAACGGGCGTTCGCTTTCGGGCCGCCAGACAAGGTTGCGCAATTGTCCGGGTATATGGAAATCCAGCCGGAAGCGTGAATCCGCCCTGGCGGCCCGCGTCCGCCGTTCCGTCTCTTCCTGCATCACGAGGCCATGGCGCGCCCCGGAGGAAAGTACGATTTCGTCGGCGCCGTCCGGCCGCAGCAATTCGTTCTCCAGCCGGACCAGGGTATCCGGGGCCATGAGATCGCACGCCAGGTCGATCAGTGTGCAGGAAAGCTGAGGATATTCGTTCATGACGGCGCGGCCGAATCCCCAGACGGCGGATTGTGCGGGCCTGGGTTCGACGCCGGTTTGCAGTCCGCTGGCCAAGGCTCCGCCGCGCGTGACCAGCCAGAGACGCGCGCTTTCCCCCGCTCGGCCAACGAGCGCCTGGACATCTTCCAGCAGCCGGGTCACCGCGCGAGGGGCCATGTCGGTGGTATCCTGCCAGCCCCGCATATGGACGACGTGCTCGCAAGCGCTGGACGGCTCAAATCGATCGCTCACCGTGACGCGATGGCCGAGGGATTCGAGACGGGTGCGCAAGCGCTGCGCCAAAGACTCCGATGCCTCATCTACCAGCAATGACCACGAAGCCGTCTCCGGCGCGGGCAAGGCCGCGGCATTCTCCGCCGGGCACTTGGCAAGAAGCAGGTAGGCGCCCTCGGCAAGCCCTTCGGCGGCTGGTTCGGAAAACATGACGCAATCCGCGAAACCCTCGTCGATCAGCGCCCGGCGCCAGGCCTCCGGAGGCAGCAGCGAGGAAAGCGGCGCAGACGAATCCCCTTCGCTCTTGCGCCACCAGCCTGGATCGATGCCCGCCAGGAAATCCGCGCTCCAGTCGGGATGACGTTCCGCCACCAGCAGCAGGCCCCCCGCGGCCAACCAGCGCTGGGTTTGCGCCAGGGCCGCTCGCGGGCTGTCCGCACGGTTCAATGTGTGCCGCAGGATGACGACGTCGAAGGCCTCCGGCAGCCGTCGATCGGCGCCCAGTTTCCAGCCCGCAGCGTCGAACGTCGTCACGACGATGTTGGCATGGTCCTGATACTCGGTCTGTTGGCGTGTCTGCGTCGCTTCGTCCGGCAACGCGAGGAAATAGTCGAAACGGTCTTCGGGGAGTACATCGATGAGCGTTCTCGGCATTTTGCTGGGGCATGGGGCGATTTCCAAGACCCTCAAACGGCGCGACGCCGGCCAGGCATTTGCCAGGCGGAGCAAGAAACCCTCCAACACGAGACGGGGACCCAGATACGCCGGATCGTCGTTGTAAAGCATTTCGGCGACCAGCGATTTTCGCAATTCGCCCAACAATTCAGGACCGGCAAGCTCGCTTGAGAGAAGCGCGGGCAATTGCCGGCCGACACGGCCAATCAGCGCCAAGTGCGGCAGACAGGCGGGGAAATCGCGCAAGAGCGTCTGCCAAAGCACTTCTGCCGGAATAAGCTCGGCGTCATTGACGATGACCCAGTTGCCGGCCTCCTTCTGGAGGAGGCTTTCGCCGCCCAGCAGATCCGCCACCCAGCGGCCGTAGGGGGTCTCCAGAGACACTAGCCAGTCCTCTGGATGTTGGCGCGCAAGCTGCTGGCAAGCCTCGTAGGCGAACGACAGGGTCAATGCCTCGATGAGCGGCAGCGTTTCCTTGAACCACGTCTCGCGTTCGGCGTCGATGTCGGCCAGCCGGGTTTGCGCCTGTACGGCAAGATCGGACGAGGCCGGCAGTTCGGTAGCCAGGCCATCCATTGGATGGGGCCTCAGCCAGGGAAGGACGCGCCAGTTCGATATCTTGTTCTGGTCGTGGCGCTTGAGGTACGTGAAGCGAAAACGGCAGCCGGTGATACGCGCGACGAGTCCGCCTTCATCGTCCAGAAGTTCGAAATCCGCCAAGGCCGAGTGGCTACTGCGCCGGCACAGGCAAGCGCGTAGACGAGCCGCTTTTTTCATGCCGCAGAGATCGAGCCGCCCTATCTTGACTGGCAACAGGACGGCCCCGTGCAACACTTCGATTTCCTCGCCGAAAAAATCGATGAGCGACTGGAAACAAATATCCAACAAGGCCGGATGCAAAAGGTAGTCATCGAGGCGGACGGATTCAGGGAGTTCCAGGCTGGCTTCAAGCCTGTCCTTGCCGATGCGCGCCTCCCGCAATCCCTGGAAAGCCGGGCCGTAGTCGAGGCCGAGCGTCGAAGCCAGGCGATAGTGGGTTTCCCGTTCGAGTGGCCTCGTTGGCGCGTCAGGCGAATCGATGCGCGAAACGGGAGTCCAATGGGCTGATTCGAGCAGACGGCCAGCCGCGTGCAAGGTCCACTCGTCATTGCTGAGGCGCTGGCGGCTCTTGATCTGGAACCCCCCGTCGCGGGGGTTGAGGACGAGACGGAGGATGCGGCCGTGCTTGCCGTCGAAGACCATCGGGGCGACGATGTTGAGTTGTTCGAACGCGAAATGTCCACCCGCAAAAAAATCGCGGGCGGCGGCCAGGGCCATCTCGGCGTAGGCCGCGCCGGGATAGACGATGGCGCCGCCGACCTTGTGGTCCGCGAGCCACGGCACGATGACGGGATCGAGCGTGTTTTCCCAGATCGCGCCGGAAAGACGCCAGCCCAGCAAGGGGTGCGCCCGGCGGCGCTCGATCGAGAGCAGTCCTTCGCTGGTCCTCGATTGCCAGTGGCGTTCCCGCTGCCAGGGATAGTTGGGCAGGCGGACTCGCCGCGCCGGGAACGGGAAATAAGCTTGCAGCCTGGGTTTGTCGACCAGCAGGTGCACACGCAGAGCCGCCTCGGCGATCCGCTGCGCGCCATCGTCTTCCCGGCGCAGGGTGGGAATGACTCGCCCCTCGATGCCCGCGGCGGCCAGGCATTCATCGATATTGCGGTTCAGAATGGCATGCGGACCAATTTCGACAAACACCCGGCAGCCCAGGCCGGACAAGCTGGCAACGGCATCGGCAAAGCGTACCGGCTCGCGCACATTGCGCCACCAATAGCCGGCATCGAGGGCGGTGTCCAGAACGTCGCCGCTTACCGTCGACACGAAAGTGGCGGTTTTTGCCTGTAAAGGATCGAGTCCGGCGAGCCGTTCGACCATATTCCCTTGAATGGGATCCATCTGCCGGCTGTGGAAGGCATAGTCGAGGTCAAGCAAGCGGAAGAAGACGCCCTTCGACTCGACCACGGTCTGGATGCGCGCCAGGCTTTCCAGGTCGCCGGAGAGCGTGACGTTGCTCGGACTGTTGATACACGCGATCTCCACGGCGAACTCATCGCCCAGTGTCGCCATCACTTCTTCGGTGGCTTCGGCGGACAGGCCGACGACGGCCATGCGCCCTGTCCCGCGGGTAAGGCCCTGTGCCTGGCTGCGGATGCAGACCACGCGAATGGCCTGTTCGAGACCGAGCATGCCCGATGCCCAGGCCGCCGCGATTTCGCCGACGCTATGGCCGGTGACGGCCGCCGGTTCGACGCCGAGGTCTTTCAACAACATGGTGACGGCGACCTGGATGGCGAAGAGCAAGGGTTGTGCGACGGTCGTGTCGTCGAGCCTGGCATCGGCCCCTGTCGCTTGCAGTTCTTCGATCAGGGAGAACCCTGCCATCGGCCGCATGGCCGCGTCGAGTTCCGCGAGGATTGTGGCGAACCGGCGCGACTCGGCCAACAGCGTACGGCCCATACCGGCCCACTGGGCGCCGTTGCCCGAATAGACGAAAGCCACGCTGCCCTCTTGCGGCAAACCATCCTCGACAAAGATGTGCTCCGGCGTACCGCCCTCGGCGTATTGCCGGAGCAGATCGACCGCCGATTCGGATGAATCGCAATGCAGATGCAGCGCGAGCCGCTTTTCCAGGCGATCACGGCAATAGGCCGCGGCGCGAGCGATCTCGTAATAGTTGGCAAGCGGCGCGTTGCGGAGAATATCCACGTAACGGCCCGCCATCGCCCGCAAAGCGGCGGCGCCGCGCGCCGACAGGAATAATGGCGGCGCCGTGATGGTCTTCGGAGTAAAAGTCTGGCCCGCCGACGGGATGAATTCCTGCAACAAAACGTGGGCATTGGCGCCGCCAAATCCGAAGGAATTCACGCCAGCCACCAGCGGCTTGCCCTCCTCCTTGGCCAATACCCGGTATTCCGGGACCAGCTCGAGATTGAGGTTGGCGAAATCGATGTGCGGATTGGGTGTGTGCGGGTGCAACACCGGTGGGAGCGCCCGATTCTTCAGGGCCAATACGGCCTTGACCAGCCCCGCCATGCCGGCGGCGGATTCCATGTGGCCCAGGTTGGCCTTGACCGAACCGATAGGTAAGGGCTTGCCGCGCCCCTGGCCATAGATCGCGCCGATGGCCGCGGCCTCGATGGGATCGCCGATCGCCGTCCCGGTTCCATGGGCCTCGATGAAGTCAACGTCGTGCGCGCAAAGCCCGCTCCGCGCCAACACCTCACGCATCAACTCGACCTGGCCTTCACAGCTTGGGATGGTGATGCCGGTCTTGCGCGCGCCGTCGGCATTCGCGCCACTGGCCAGGATGACGGCCTCGATGTCGTCGCCGTCGGCCAAGGCCTTGCTCAGAGGCTTGAGCAACAGAACGGCTCCGCCTTCCGCGCGTACATAACCCGTGCCATCCGCGTCGAAGACCTTGCAATGGCCGTCGGCGGACAGCATGGAGGCCTTGGTGAATCCTACGAATGGGTAAGGGTGTAAAAGCAGATTGACGCCACCGACCAGGGCGGTGGAAGTTTCGCCACTGCGCAGGCTGTTGCAGGCGTGATGGAGCGCCAGCAGCGAGGAAGAACAAGCCGAATCGACGGCAAGCGACGGCCCATGCAGGTCAAAAATATAGGAAAGGCGATTGGCGGCAATGCTGAGCGTGTTGCCGGTCATCGAATGCGACGTCATGCTTGCCAGATCGTCGAGCCCGCGCATCCCGTAATCCAGGCTGGAAATACCGACATAGACTGCGCAATCGGATCCCGCCATCGACGAAGGCGGAAGACCGGCGTTTTCCATCGCTTCCCACGCCAGTTCGAGCAGCAGGCGCTGCTGAGGGTCCAGCCAAGCGGCCTCGCGGGGCGAGATGCCAAAAAAACCGGCGTCAAATTCGTCGATCCGGGATAGAACGCCTGCGGAAAACGTGATGCTGCGGCCAGGTTCCGATCGCTTGTCGTGCTGAAGTTCACTGGTCGCCCATCGGTCGGAAGGAACTCGACTGACGAGATCACGGCCCTCCCTCAGCGCATCCCAAAAGGCGCCCTCGTCACAAAGATCCCCCGGAAAGCGAAAGGCCATACCAATAACGGCGATGGGAGACAGACACGAACGAACAACGCCACACTGCGCCGAATCGGCATCTAGTGAATTCCTTAACATGCTTTTCTACCCCAACTACGATTCTTTGGAAGCG
>JAISQQ010000372.1 GCA_031274075.1 Accumulibacter sp. | reverse complement strand
CCATCGCTCCCCGCGGCGGCGTTCGTTGCGGGGGGTTGGGCTGATCCGGGCAATGCGGAGACAATGGCGATGGTCATGAATAGGTTCCGAAAATGGTTCCGAAAGCGGAATACGCGCGTACTGACGGCAATATAGCAATATTCATGCCAATCAGGTGACAGATGACAGGGATCAGAAAAAGTTACCGGCGCTGCCGCGCCGCAATTGAAGGAGCCAACCCGTGAATCTTCACCCTCTTATGCCGAAGGTGAAGCCTTCGCTGACCAATCTGATCCCTGATCCCTGTCCTCTGATCCCTGAATCTCCCCCGTCATTCCGGCGCAAGCCGGAATCCAGGAATTTGAGGAACGAACTGGATCCCGGCTTGCGCCGGGACGACGCGCCCATGCTTATACCAACGTTTATGCGATGGAATGTGTCAACGCTTGACCCGAAAACGCTCTAATTACCGGCGGCTTCGCCGCCGCAAGAATCCCTGATCCCTGCTACCTGTCACCTGATCCCTGATCAACCTGATCCCTGACCCCCTTGACCCGGGCGGCGAATTCGTCCTGGAGTTTCTGGTCGCGCTTTGCTTCCCTGGCGTTTTCGCTGGCGAAATGCCGTTCGGACAGCGTGTCGAACGCCTTGAGTTTTTTTCGCTGCTGTTGCCACTGCATCTGGCCGAGGGCCGTGTTCTGCGCCTTGGCGGCGACGATCTTGCGCTGCTGTTCGATGGCTTCGTCGAGCCGGTCCAGGAATTGCTGGTAATTGCGCCACTGGCGCTGCGTCAAGCCGTTCTGCGCCGCTTCGCGGAAGCGGCCGGCGTATTCGTCGCGATAGCCCAGCAGCATGTCCAGCCGGGCCTTGGCGTCCTTTTCGTTGGCGATCAGGCGGGCCAGGTTGCGCGTCGCCTCGTCGGCGCGCTCCTGCATCAGTTCGAGGATGGTTTGCAGCGGGAATGGCTTGGTCATGATCCGGATCAGCGCTTGTCGTTGAACAGGGCGGCAAGTTGGCCGACGCTGTCGTCGAAATTGGATCGCTCGGTGAGATTCTGCTGGAGAAAGCGTTCGAACGACGGGTACAAGACGATGGCCTGGTCGAGCGTCGGGTCGGCGCCGGAGGCGTAGGCGCCGACGCTGATCAGGTCGCGCGAGCGCTGGTAGCGCGAATAAAGCTGCTTGAAATGCCGGATCAGTTCGAGATGCTCGGGGGGGATGAGGTTGACCATGGCGCGCGAGATCGATTGTTCGATATCGACCGCGGGATAATGCCCGGCGTCGGCCAGCGCGCGCGAAAGGACGATGTGTCCGTCGAGGATGGCGCGGGCGGAGTCGGCGATCGGGTCCTGCTGGTCGTCGCCCTCGGCGAGCACCGTGTAGAAGGCGGTGATCGAGCCGCCGCCGTCGCTGCCGTTGCCGGCGCGCTCGACGAGCTGCGGCAGGCGCGCGAACACCGAAGGCGGGTAGCCGCGCGTCACCGGCGGTTCGCCGATGGCCAGGGCGATTTCGCGCTGGGCCATGGCGTAGCGCGTCAGCGAGTCCATGATCAGCAGCACGTGACGCCCCTGGTCGCGGAAGTATTCGGCGATCGCCGTGGAGTAGGCCGCGCCCTGCAGGCGCATCAGCGGGCTGACGTCGGCCGGCGCGGCGACGACCACCGAGCGCCGCAGGCCTTCCTCGCCGAGAATCTGCTCGATGAATTCCTTGACCTCGCGGCCGCGCTCGCCGATCAGGCCGACGACGATCACCTCGGCCTCGGTGTAGCGCGCCATCATGCCGAGCAGCACGCTCTTGCCGACGCCCGAACCGGCGAACAGGCCCATGCGCTGCCCGCGTCCGACGGTCAGCAAGGCGTTGATGCTGCGGATGCCGACATCGAGCGCGCGCTCGATCGGCGCGCGCGACATCGGGTTGACCGGCCGTCCCTGCAAGGGCCGCAGCGTGTCGGCCAAGAGCGGGCCGTGGCGGTCCAGCGGCCGGCCCGCGCCGTCGATGATCCGCCCGAGCAGCGAATCGCCGACCGGCAGCAGCTTGGCCCGGTCGACGGCCCGCCGCCGCGCTGGCGCGGGCTGCCCGACCTTGGGGGGAACCGCTTGGCTTTTGAGCGCCACGACGCGGGCCCCCGGCGACAATCCGTAAACGTCCTCGGTGGGCATCAGGAAGAGGCGCTCGCCGTTGAAACCGACGACCTCCGCCTCGATCGGCGAACCGCCCGCCGGCGTGATCCGGCAAGAACTGCCGAGCGGCAGCTTCAGGCCGGCGGCTTCCATGACCAGCCCATTGATGCGCGTCAAGTGCCCGCTGGCCAGCAGCGGCGTAGTCTGGGCGACGACTTCGCGGCAATTGCCGAGAAAGGCGTTCCAACGCTCAAGGTATCGGTTTTGCACGCCATCGTTCATCGTAGTTCCAGAAGACAGTAATATTTGCGGGCGCGAAGCGCCCGGTAACTGAACTGTCCTCTGTCTTCTGTCCTCTGTCCTCTGAACCCTGTCATCTGTCCTCCGACAACCAGTCGCGGCGGACGCCGATGGTTTCGATGACGCGCTTCCAGCGCGTTTCCACGGTCGCGTCCACTTCGCTGGCGCCGAGTTCGACGCGGCAGCCGCCGCGGGTCAGGGACGCGTCCTCGATGATCCGCCAGTTGTCGTGGGCCAGGTGATCGCCGATTTGAGCCTGGACCAGCGCGGCGTCGTCGGGGTGCAGCAGCAAGGCCGCGTGGCCGGAACTGAACTGGAGCGCGTCGATCGCCTCGCGCACCACCGGCAAGAGCAGTTCGGGCTTGATCCGCAGGCTCTGGCGCAGCATCTGGCCGGCGATCTCCACGGCGGTGGCCAGCAACTGCTCGCCGACGCCCTGCTCGATTTCCCCCGCGGCCTGCTCCAGGCTCCCCAGGATTTCCGCCATCCGGGCGGCGGCTTCCCGCGCCTCGGCCTGGCCCTCGGTCTGCCCGGCCGCGTATCCGGCCGCGTGGCCCTCGGCCTGGCCCGCCGCATAGCCCTCCGCGTAACCCTGCTGGTGCGCCTCGTCGTGCATGCGCTCGATGTCGGCGGCGGTGGGCAGGACGACCGGCGGCGGCTCGGGCGCTTCCACCGGCTTCGGCGTTCCGGCGGACGGCGGCGCTTCCCCGGCCCCGGTCTTTTGCGGCGGCGGCTCCTCCTCCGCCGCTTCGTCCCGGTCGAACGCGGCCAGCTCCCAGCGCTGGTAGGCCGTGAGTTTTTCCTTGGGAATGAAGCCGGTCATGGGTGTGGTGTGGCGGTGACGGCGGCGTCAGACCATCTGTTCGCCGCCGGCGCCGCCGAGCACGATCTGGCCTTCGTCGGCTAGGCGGCGGACGATCTTGAGGATTTCCTTCTGCTCGCTCTCGACTTCGGAAAGGCGCACCGGGCCGCGCGATTCCAGATCCTCGCGCAGCATTTCCGCCGCGCGCTGGGACATGTTCTTGAAGATTTTTTCGCGCAATTCCTCCGACGCGCCCTTCATCGCCAGGATCAGCGAGTCCGACTGGATTTCGCGCAGCAAGAGCTGGATCGAGCGGTCGTCGATATCGAGCAGGTTCTCGAACACGAACATTTCATCGAGGATGCGCTGGGCCAGATCCGGGTCGTACTCGCGGATCGAATCGATCACCGTCGTTTCGTTGGCGGAACCCATGTAATTCAGGATCTCGGCGACCGTGCGCACGCCGCCCATGGCCGATTTCTTGATGTTGGCGGAGCCGGAAAGCAGGCGCAGCATGACGTCGTTGAGTTCCTTCAGCGCCTCCGGCTGGATACCCTCCAGCGTGGCGATGCGCAGCACGACGTCGTTGCGCAGGCGATCGGTGAAGTTGTTGAGGATGTCGCTGACGTGGTCCTTCTCGAGGTGCACGAGAATCGTGGCGATGATCTGCGGATGCTCGTTGCGGATCAGGTCGGCCACGGTCGGCGCGTCCAGCCACTTGAGTCCCTCGATGCCGTTGGTGTCGCCGCCCTGCAGGATGCGCGAAATGAGATTGCTGGCCTTGTCGTCGCCCAGCGCCTTGGTCAGCACCGAGCGCACGTAGGCGTCGGTATCGACGCTCACCCCGGCGGATTCGGCGGCCGTTGCGTGGAATTCGGCCAGCACCTCCTCCATCCTGGCGCGCGGCACCGTTTTCAGCGCCGCCATGGCGTGGCCGAGCTTTTGCACCTCCCGCGGGCCGAGGTGCTTGAGCACTTCGGAGGCGTAGTCCTCGCCCAGCGCGATGAGCAGGATGGCGCTTTTTTCGAGGCCGTCATCCGCCATTGTTGGCGCCCGTCCAGTCCTTGATGATGTCGGCCACCGCCTTCGGGTTTTGCCGCGCGATCTCGCGCGCCTGCGCCAGTTTCTGTTCGAGCAGTTCGGCCGCGGTCGGCTCGTGGGCCTTTTCTTCCCCTTCCCTTTCCCCTTCCCCTTCCCTTTCCTCGTCGACGGTGTCGATGCCGCTGCCCACCTCCGGGCGCGGCGGCGGCGGGAGCGTGGCGCGCACCAGCGGCATGATGATCTTGAAGATCAGGTAGAAGGCGATCAGGGCGATGAAGCCGTACTTGAAGACGTCCTTGGAGGTCGTCAGGATGAATTCCGGGTCCTTCCACACCGGGGTTTCCGTCTCGGTCTTCTCGACCTCGGTAAACGGCGCGTTGGCCACCGACACCGAATCGCCGCGTTCCTGGCTGAAGCCGATGGCCTCCTTGACCAGATCGTTGATCTGGCGCAGCTCGGGCTCGGCGAGCGCCCTGACTACCCCCTTGGCGTCCTTGCGATGATTGACCGCCACCGCCGCCGTCAAGCGCCGGATGACGCCGACCGACTGCTTGGTGTGGCGGATGGTGCGGTCGACTTCGTAATTGAGCGTCGAATCCTTGCGCGTGTTGATCGGCTGTCCGATGTTGGCGATCGGCGCCTGCACGCCGGCGGCGTTGATCTGTCCCGGCACCGGCGGCGCGCCGCTGGCCGCGGGCGCTCCGGCGCCGGGTACCGCCGGCTGGGTCAAGGGCGCCGTCGCCGGCACCGGCGGCTGGTTGGAAAGCGCCCCCGGCACGCCCCCCGGCGACGGCATGGTGCTCGCCGATTCGCTGGTCTGCTGGCTGCGGATGCTGATTTCCGGCGGCGTCGTGTTCGGACGGTAGGTCTCCGCGGTCTGTTCGTTCAGCGAGAAATCGATGTCGGCGGCGACCTGCACGCGGAAATTCCCCGGCCCGAGGATCGGAGACAGGATGTCCTCGACGCGCTGGATGGCGGCGGCTTCGATCTCCCGGATGTACCGGATCTGCGTCGGATCGAGCCCGGCCAGCATCAGCGGATTCTTCAACTGGGAGATCACCGCGCCGCTCTGGTCGATCAGCTTGACGCTCTCCGGCGAGAGATTCGGCACGCTGGCGGCCACCAGGTTCTGGATGCCCGCGACCTGCGCCGGATCGAGCGAACGGCCGGGGTAGAGGTTGAGCAGCACCGACGCCGACGGCTTGAGTTCCTCGCGCACGAAGACCGTGGGCTTGGGGATGGCGAGGTGCACGCGCGCCGCCTGCACCGCCCCGATCGCCTGGATGGTGCGCGCCAGCTCGCCTTCGAGTCCGCGCTGGTAGTTGATCTGTTCGGCGAACTGGCTGATGCCGAATTTCTGGTTTTCCAGCAGCTCGAAGCCGACGTTGCCGCCCTTGGGCAGCCCCTGGGTCGCCAGGCGCAGGCGCACTTCGTACACCCGCTCGCCGGGAATCTGGATGGCGTTGCCGCTTTCGCTGAAGCGGTACGGGATGTTCATCTGTTCGAGCGCGGCGATGATCGCGCCGCCGTCGCGTTCCGAGACGTTCGAGAAGAGCACCCGGTAATCGGTCTGCTTGAGCCAGGTGCTGGTGGCGACGGCGATGGCGAGCAGCGCGGCGAGCGCCACGGCCAACAGGATTTTCTGCTGATTGGTCAGCCGCCCGAACGCTTGGCGCACGCGGTCCAGCGGATTGCCAAGGGCCGTTGCGGGGGAGGTTTCGATTCCGGTTGCCGCCATGCGCGCGATAGTGGGTCGAGGCCGAGATTGATCAGGCAAAAAAGTCAGGAAATATCTTACTATTGTAGCTGGTTATTGCATGGGATTATCCAACGAAATGGGCGATGCGGCGCAGATGCCGGCTCCCGAGACGAAAGCGCGGGAACTGCAGCGGGCATTCGATGTTTTCAACCAGGTTTCACTGGAGCTGACGCAGGCCTATGAAGCCTTGCAGCGCCGCGTCGAGTCGCTGACGGCGGAGCTGGCGGTGGCCAACGGCGAACTGCGCCGGCAGTACCGGGAGAAGGAAGCCTTGTCCGAACGCCTATCCTTGTTGTTGAGCGCCCTGCCGGCCGGGGTGGTGGTGCTCGACAGCGCGGCCACGGTCGGCGAGGCCAATCCGGCGGCGCAGGGCATGTTCGGCGAGGCGCTCACGGGCGGCGACTGGGCGGCGATCGCCGGCAGCCGCCTGTTGCCCACCGACGCACCCGACGAGTGGCAGCTCGGCGCGCGCCGCGTGGCGATTGCCGAAAGTCCGCTCGATTCGGCGGGCGGACGCCTGCTGCTGATCCACGACATCACCGTGGCGCACGAACTGAAAGCCAACCTGGAACGCAATCAGCGCCTGGCGGCGATGGGCGAGATGGCCGCGTCGCTGGCGCACCAGTTGCGCACGCCGCTGGCCACCGCCCTGCTGTACAGCGCCAACCTCGCGCAGCCGGAATTGCCGGACGCGGCCCGGATGCGCTTCGCCGGCAAGACCGCCGAACAATTGAAGCGCCTGGAGCGCCTGATCCACGACGTCCTGCTGTTCGCGCGCGGAGAAAGCATCGGCCGCGACGTGATCGCCGTCGCCGCGCTGATCGCCGAAGCCGTCCAGACCGTCGAGCCGCTGTGCCGGCAAAAAGGAGTGGCGCTGCGGGTCGCGGCGCAGCCGGGCGACGCCAGGATCACCGGAAGCCGAAAGGCGCTCGGCGGCGCCTTGCTCAACCTGCTGGAAAACGCCCTGCAAGCCTGCGAAGGCGTCGAAGGCGTCCGCGAAATCACGCTCGACGCCAGGGTCGGCGAGGGGCTGGCGCGCATCGGCGTGCGCGACACCGGAAGCGGCATGACGCCGGAAACGCAGGCCCGGGTCTTCGAACCGTTCTTCACCACGCGCGGCCAGGGCACCGGCCTGGGCCTGGCGATCGCGCTCGGCGTGGCGCGGGCGCACGGCGGCTCGATCGAGGCCAGCTCGAAGCCCGGCGCGGGTTCGGAGTTCGTCATCACCCTGCCGACCGGTCCGGCGCGGTAGTATCGCGGTTCAGAGGACAGAGGACAGGGTTCAGAGGACAGAAGACAGATGACAGATGACAGTAATATTTGCGGGCGTTTCGCGCCCGGTAACTGGACTGTCCTCTGTCCTCTGTCCTCTGAAATGCCCATACCAGTGTTCAATATGATGAAATGTGCCAAGACTTGACTAAAACGATGCCCCAGGGACTACCCGTATTGGTCGTCGAGGACGACCCCAATTTGCGCGAGGCGGTTTGCGATACGCTCGAACTCGCCGGGCAGGCGGCGATATCGGCGCCGGGCGGCGAGGAGGCCTTGCGCCTGCTGGAGACGCGGGCGGTGGCGCTGGTGGTCAGCGACGTGCGCATGATGCCGATGGACGGCATCGCCCTGCTCAAGGAGATTCGCAGCCGCCACGCCCATCTCCCGGTGGTGCTGATGACCGCCTACGCCGAGGTCGACCGGGCGGTCGAGGCGATGCGCGCGGGAGCCTGCGACTTCCTGCTCAAGCCCTTCGAGCCGCGGGCGCTGCTCGAACACGTGGCGCGCTATCGCCTGCCGGAAGCGATGGACGACGACGAGCGCGTGGTGGCCTGCGATCCCGCCAGCCGCAACCTGTTCGCCCTGGCCGCGCGCGTCGCCGGGACCGATACCACGGTGCTGCTGACCGGCGAGAGCGGCGTCGGCAAGGAAGTGGTCGCGCGCTACATCCACAACCACTCGGCCCGCCGCGCCGGCCCCTTCGTGGCCATCAACTGCGCGGCCATCCCCGACAGCCTGCTCGAAGCGACGCTGTTCGGCTACGAAAAAGGCGCGTTTACCGGCGCGCAGCAGGCGCAGGCCGGTAAATTCGAACAGGCGCAGGATGGCACCCTGCTGCTCGACGAAGTGACCGAAATGCCGCTGGCCCTGCAAGCCAAGCTGTTGCGCGTGCTCCAGGAGCGCGAGGTGGAGCGGGTGGGCGGCAAGAAGCCGGTGGCGCTCGACATCCGCCTGATCGCCACCTCCAACCGCGACATGGCCGAGGCCGTGGCCAAGCGCGTGCTGCGCGAAGACGTTTACTACCGGCTGAACGTTTTCCCGCTGTTGATCCCGGCCCTGCGCCAGCGTCCGGACGATATCGTGCCCCTGGCCAGGCGCTTCCTGGCCGAGCACGGCGCGCGCTCGGGACGCAGCGGCTTGCGCCTGTCGCCGGCGGCCGAGGAAGCTCTGCGCCGCCATGCGTGGCCGGGCAACGTGCGCGAGCTGGAAAACGTCATGCAGCGCGCGGTGATCCTGGCCGCGGGCGACAGCGTCGAGGCCGAGGCGCTGCATCTCGCGCTACCGCCGATCATCAAGGGCGCGCTGCCGCCGATCGCCAGAAGCGCGCGCCCGGCAAACCCCGCGCCGCCCGTCCCGGACGACGCCGCGGCAAGCGACAACATGCGCGACCTCGAACGCGAGCACATCCTGGAAACGCTGGCGGCGGTCGGCGGCTCGCGCAAGCTGGCCGGCGAACGTCTCGGCATACCGGAACGAACCTTGCGCCACAAGCTCAAGCAGTACCGCGACGCGGGATGGCTGGAAGAGTTCAGAGGACAGAAGACAGAGGACAGAAGACAGTAATATTTGCGGGCGCTTCGCGCCCGGTAACTGAACTGTCCTCTGTCATCAATCCTCTGTCCTCTGATATGTAAAGCGAATCGAGATTCAAGATGAATAGACCCCGCAACGACACCTTCCTGCGCGCCTTGCTGCGCCAGCCGACCGATTACACGCCGGTGTGGCTGATGCGCCAGGCGGGGCGCTATTTGCCCGAGTACGGCGAGACGCGGCGGCGGGCGGGGAGTTTCCTGCAACTGTGCAAGAGTCCGGCGCTGTGCTGCGAGGCGGCCTTGCAGCCTTTGGCCCGCTACCGCCTCGACGCGGCGATCGTGTTCTCGGACATCCTGACGCTGCCCGACGCGATGGGGCTGGGCCTGTATTTCAGCGAAGGCGAAGGCCCGCGCTTCGAGCGGCCGCTGCGCGAGGAATGGGCCATCCGCGATCTCGGCGTTCCGGACCCTTGCGAGCATCTGCGCTACGTCATGGACGCCGTCGCCGAGACGCGGCGGGCGCTGGCCGGCGCGGCGCCGCTGATCGGCTTCGCCGGCAGTCCGTTCACGCTGGC
>JAISQQ010000353.1 GCA_031274075.1 Accumulibacter sp. | reverse complement strand
ACCGGGGTGCCGTTCCTTGAACACATGCTCGACCAGGTGGCGCGGCACGGCATGATCGACCTCGAGGTCACGGCGCGGGGCGACGTGCACATCGACGCGCACCATACCGTCGAGGACGTCGGCATCGCGCTCGGACAGGCGCTGGGCCGCGCGCTCGGCGGCAAGCAGGGAATCCGCCGCTATGGTCATGCCTACGTGCCGCTCGACGAGGCGCTTTCCCGCGCCGTCGTCGACCTTTCGGGACGCCCGGGACTGTCTTTCAAGGTCGATTTCACGCGCTCGACGGTCGGCGTGTTCGATCTCGAGCTGGTGCGCGAATTCTTCCAGGGGCTGGTCAACCATGCCTTGATCACGGTACACATCGACAATCTGCGCGGCGAAAACGCGCACCACCAGGCGGAGACGGTGTTCAAGGCTTTCGGACGCGCCTTGCGCATGGCCGTCGAGGCGGACCCGCGCGCGGCCGGGAGCGTGCCTTCGACCAAGGGCGCGCTCTGATGGCGGATAGGGGCGAGGGACGAACGGGGGCGGGAGCGGAATGATCGCCGTCATCGACTACGGCATGGGCAACCTGCGTTCGGTATGGCAGGCGCTGGTCCATGTCGCCGGCCCCCGCGAGGTCGTGGTCACGGCTGATCCGGCGGTGGTGGCGGCGGCCGAGCGGGTGGTCTTTCCCGGCCAGGGCGCGATGCCGGACTGCATGCGTGAGCTGGACGCGCGGGGACTGCGTCCGGCGGTGCTCGACGCGGCGGAAAACAAGCCGTTTCTCGGTATCTGCATCGGTTTACAGATGTTGTTCGAGCAAAGTGAAGAAGGCCATGTGCCCGGCCTGGGCATTTTCGCGGGGCGCGTTCGCCGCTTTCCGGCGGACAGGATGGTGACGCCGGAGGGCGTCCGGCTGAAAGTGCCGCACATGGGCTGGAACGAAGTGACGCGAACCCGGCCGCACGCGCTGTGGAAGGGCATCGACGACGGCGCGCGTTTCTATTTCGTGCACAGTTATTATGTGGATCCGCAAGATCGCGCCTGCGTCGCCGCGACCACCGGCTACGGCATCCCCTTTACCAGCGTGGTGGCACGGGATAATATCTTCGCCATCCAATGTCATCCCGAAAAGAGCGCGCGGGCCGGCTTGGCCTTGCTGTCCAGTTTCGTCGAATGGAAGCCTTGAGGCGCGAAGAAGCTTTCCCTTGCGGCAGATCCATTTTCTTCTTTCTCAAACTACCTTCTACCTTCGTTTTGCAAAATGCTGATCATTCCCGCGATTGACCTGAAAGACGGGCAATGCGTCCGTCTCAAGCAGGGGCTCATGGATGAAGCCACCGTTTTCTCCGATTCGCCGGGCGAACAGGCGGCCCACTGGCTCGAACAGGGCGCGCGACGCCTGCACGTCGTCGACCTGAATGGCGCGTTCGCCGGAAAACCCAGGAACGAGAAGGCGATCAAGGAAATCATCGAAGCTGTCGGCGACGAGATACCGGTTCAATTGGGCGGCGGAATCCGGGATCTCGACACCATCGAGCATTGTCTCGACAGCGGTCTTGGCTACGTCATCATCGGCACGGCCGCGGTGAAGAACCCCGGTTTCCTGCACGACGCCTGCGGCGCCTTCCCTGGGCAGATCATCGTCGGACTCGACGCCAGGGACGGCAAGGTGGCGGTCGAAGGCTGGTCGAAACTGACCAAGCACGACGTCATCGACCTGGCCAGAAAATGCGAGGATTACGGGGTCGAGGCGATCATCTACACCGACATCGGGCGCGACGGAATGCTTTCCGGCATCAACATCGAAGCCACCGTCAAGCTGGCGCAGTCGCTGCGCATTCCCGTCATCGCCAGCGGCGGCCTATCCGACCACGAAGACATCCGCAAACTGTGCGCCGTCGAAAGCGAAGGCGTCATCGGCGCCATCGCGGGACGCGCCATCTACGACGGTTCGCTCGATTTCGCCGCGGCGCAGGCCGAGGCCGACCGCCTATCCGGCGCCTGACGGCGCGCCGATCCAATAACGCATCCACTACACTACCGGAAATCCGCCTTGGGCCTCGCCAAACGCATCATCCCCTGCCTCGACGTCACCGCCGGCCGGGTCGTCAAGGGAACCAACTTCGTCGACCTGCGCGACGCCGGCGACCCCGTCGAGATCGCCCGCCGCTACGACGAGCAGGGCGCCGACGAAGTGACCTTCCTGGACATCACGGCGTCCTCGGACCAGCGCGACATCATCCTGCACGTCGTCGAAGCCTGCGCCGCGCAAGTCTTCATCCCGCTGACCGTCGGCGGCGGCGTGCGCACCGTAGCCGACGTCCGCCGCCTGCTGAACGCGGGCGCCGACAAGGTGAGCATGAACACCGCGGCGGTGAACGACCCCGATCTCATCGCCGAGGCCGCGGACCGGGTCGGCAACCAGTGCATCGTGGTGGCCATCGACGCCAAGCAAGTGGCTCCTGGCCAGTGGGAAGTGTTCACCCACGGCGGACGCAAGCGCGCCGGGCTCGACGCCGTCGAATGGGCGCGGCGCGCCCAGCGCCTGGGGGCCGGCGAGATCCTGCTGACCAGCATGGACCGGGACGGAACCCGGAATGGCTTCGATCTGGCGCTGACGCGCGCCGTCTCGGAGGCCGTCGACGTGCCGGTGATCGCCAGCGGCGGCGTCGGCAACCTGCAAGACCTGGCCGACGGCGTATCGCTGGGCGGGGCGGACGCCGTTCTCGCCGCCAGCATCTTTCACTTCGGCGAATACACGGTGCGCCAGGCCAAGGAATACCTGCGCGAGCGCGGCATCGAGGTGCGGCTGTGAGCGCGGCCGATTGGGACCAGGACCGGGACGACCGCCAGTCATGGCTGGAGGCCCTGAAATGGGATGAAAACGGTTTGATTCCGGCCATCGCCCAGGATGCCGCGACCGGCCGCGTGCTGACGCTCGCCTGGATGAACCGGGAATCCCTGCGGGAAACCCTTACCCGCGGGCGCGCCGTGTATTGGTCGCGATCGCGGCGCCGCTTGTGGCTGAAGGGCGAGGAATCGGGCCACTTCCAGGAGATGAGATCGGTTCGTACCGATTGCGACGGCGATGTGCTGCTGCTGTCGGTCGAGCAGCTGGGGGGAATGGCCTGCCATACCGGGCGGGAGAGTTGTTTCTTCCGCGAGCTGCAAGGCGAGCGCTGGGTCAGCGTCGACCCGGTGCTGAAAAATCCGGAGGAAATATACGGGAACGGCTCATAGGCTCCTTCCCGATCGTCGCCGGGCAAGCCGTCTCAAAAATACCGCGCCTGCCGGTGTCTATCTCTTGGGCCGTCGCCGGGCAAATCGCCGGCCAGCGGCAAACTCCCGAAAAACGGGATTCCCGGACACGCTCCCCTGGCCCCGCGAGAGGCCGGGGGAAGCGTCCAGGGCAAGGCTTTACATCATATCCATGCCGCCGCCCATGCCACCCATGCCGCCCATGCCGCCAGGCATCGACGAGGCCGGCTTGTCTTCGACCAGCTCGGCCACCATGCAGTCGGTGGTGAGCATCAGGCCGGCGATCGAAGCGGCGTTTTGCAAGGCGGTGCGCGTCACCTTGGTCGGGTCGAGGACGCCCAGCTCGACCATGTCGCCGTACTCGCCGGTGGTCGCGTTGAAGCCGTAGTTGCCCTTGCCGTTGACCACGGCATTGAGCACGACGGACGGCTCATCGCCCGCGTTGGCGACGATTTCACGCAGCGGCTGCTCGATGGCGCGCAGGACGATCTTGATGCCGGCTTCCTGGTCGAGGTTCTCGCCCTTCAGGCCGCTGATGGCGGCGCGGGCGCGCAGGAAGGCGACACCGCCGCCAGCCACGATGCCTTCCTCGACGGCGGCGCGGGTGGCGTGCAGCGCGTCTTCGACACGCGCCTTCTTCTCCTTCATTTCGACTTCGGTCGCCGCGCCGACCTTGATCAGGGCCACGCCGCCGGCCAGCTTGGCGACACGTTCCTGCAGCTTTTCCTTGTCGTAATCGGAGGTCGACTCTTCGATCTGCAGACGGATCTGCTTGACGCGGCCTTCGATATTCGCCGTGGTGCCAGAGCCGTCGATGATGGTGGTGTTTTCCTTGCCGATTTCAATGCGCTTGGCTTGGCCAAGCTCGGCCAGCGTCGCTTTTTCCAGGGTCAGGCCGACTTCCTCGGCGATGACCTGGCCGCCCGTCAGGATGGCGATGTCTTCCAGCATCGCCTTGCGCCGGTCGCCAAAGCCCGGGGCCTTGACGGCGCAAGTCTTCAGGATGCCGCGAATGTTATTGACCACCAGCGTCGCCAGCGCTTCGCCTTCGACATCCTCGGCGACGATCAGCAAGGGACGGCTGGCCTTGGCCACCTGTTCGAGCACCGGCAGGAGATCGCGGATGTTCGAGATTTTCTTGTCGAACAGCAGGATGTACGGGTTTTCCAGGATGGCGATCTGCTTGTCCGGATTATTGATGAAATACGGCGACAGGTAGCCGCGGTCGAACTGCATCCCCTCGACGACTTCGAGTTCGTTGTTCAGCGACTTGCCGTCCTCGACGGTGATGACGCCTTCCTTGCCAACCTTCTCCATCGCCTGGGCGATGATGTCGCCGATCGAGCTGTCGGAGTTGGCCGAGATCGAACCCACCTGGGCGATTTCCTTGGTCGTCGAGCAGGGCTTGGACAGGGTCTTCAGCGCCTCGACGGTCGCCACGACCGCCTTGTCGATGCCGCGCTTGAGATCCATCGGGTTCATGCCGGCGGCGACGTACTTCATGCCTTCGCGCACGATCGACTGGGCCAGCACGGTCGCCGTGGTCGTTCCGTCGCCGGCGATGTCGGAGGTCTTGGAAGCGACTTCCTTGACCATCTGCGCGCCCATGTTCATGAACTTGTCCTTCAGCTCGATTTCCTTGGCGACCGAGACACCGTCCTTGGTCACGGTCGGAGCGCCAAAGGAACGCTCGAGCACCACGTTGCGGCCCTTCGGGCCAAGGGTGACCTTGACGGCGTCGGCCAGGATGTT
>JAISQQ010000299.1 GCA_031274075.1 Accumulibacter sp. | reverse complement strand
CAAGCTACTCCAGTGACATTAGCTGCGAGCAGCCCGCATGGGTTCGGGTGAGCGAAGCGAACCCCAACAACAGGGTTATTGAACCGGCATTTTATTGGGGGGCATTTCATTCACCCCAGACCATACGCTGTCACCCGCCACCTGTCACCGATCGAACCACCGTCGCAGCGTCCAAAAGCGCAAGGTGAAACAGACGGGCAGGCTCAGGCCCGACCATGACAGGGTCCAGGCCCAGCCTTGGTCGCTGACCAGCGGCGCGATCAAGGCGGCCAGGGACGATACGGCGAGCGTCAGCGGCCAGAACCAGACGCGCCAGAAAGGGGAATGCCGCGATGCCGCGTTCATGATTTTGCGATCGCTTCGGCGGGCGCATTCGAGCATGCGGGACTCGCGGGCGCGGTTCCACTCTTGCGCCGCGCCAGCCACAGGTACAGGCCGCTTGCCAGAATGATGATCGCCAGCACGTCCAGAATGGCCCACAATATTTTCATCGGCATTCCGGCATAGCCGCCGAAATGCGGGAATGCCCATTGCAGCATGCGTATGTACCAGGGAATTTCGATGATGTCCGTGACCTCGCCCGTGCGCGCGTCGACCAGCATTTGGTTTTCCATGTTTTTAGAGAAGGGCGTCGTGCCGTGTCCGGTCAGTTTGAAATGAACCGGGGTAAACGCGCCAGGAAGCGAAATATAGGTGACGCGAAAATCCGGCAGCCTTTGTTGCGCCGCGTCGATGGCCGCTTGCAGGGAAACCGGCCAATCCGGCCCCAGCGGCAATTCATCGGCGTATTTTTGCTGGACGGGTTCAATATAATCGCGCTTCCACAGGGCGTCCAACGGCGGGGCAATATCAATAAAAATGCCCGTGACGGCGATCATCAGCACCCAAACCAGCGTGACGATGCCGAGCAGATTGTGCACATCCAGCCACTTGAGGCGGCGCGAGCGTTCGCGGCGCACCGTGCCGAAATCGAGTTTGCGCATGAAAGGGCCGTACAACACCACGCCCGAAATCGTCGAGAGGATAAAGAGCAAGGTCATGAAAGCGTAAAAGAGCATGCCCGCGATTCCCGCGTAGGCGTCGAGATGCAGGCGTACCATGACGTGCATCACCGCCAGGCCGAAACGCTGGCCGGGGCTGGGGGGCGTGGCCTGTCCATCCTGTCCGAGGCGCTCGCCCGTGCACCGGTCGAAAATTGCCTCTTTTTCTTGCGGCGCTTCCGGCACTTCACGGGCATGGCGCAAAAAGACCTGGGCGAATGGTTTTTCGCGCCAAAGCGTAACACTCGTAATTTCATGGCCGGGATACAAGGCCCGCACCGCCGCGAGATGGGTGTCCACCGCCAGAAACGGCGCGTGTGCCGGAACATGGGCGCTGGCTTGCGGCGGGGCTTCGGCAGCGCCCAATGCGCTATAAATCTCGCCACCGAAAATCAATGGTAGCCCCGTGACGCACAGCACCAGCAGAAAGACCATGCAAACGAGGCTGCTCCAGGTGTGGACAAACTGCCATGCCTTCAGCGTTTTCGGCGTCATGCCCGCTTTAGAATTTGTAGCGAGCGGTGAGTACGAAATTGCGCGGTTCGCCGTAGATGGTGTTGGCTCCCCACGTCACAGGTTGCGCGTTGATACGTTCGTAATAAACCTTGTCAAACAGGTTGTTGATGTTCAACTGGATATCCAGATGCTGGTCGTACTTATACCCCGCCATGACATCGACAATCGTGAAGGCGTTTTGTTTGGTGTTGTAGTCGTAACTCCCCATATTCCGGTGATAATAGACATCGTTCTGCCAACGGATATTGCCGCCGACGCGCCATTGTCCGCCCGGCAGTTTGTAAGTCGTCGAGAGCTTGAATTGACGGCGCGGCAGATGGGTTTGCGGGTTGGCGCCGATCTCGGCGGGATTGTCCGACTTTTTGATGCGCTTATTCACATAGGTATAACCCGCGCCAATCTGCCAGTTTGGCGACAACGCGCCCTGAATTTCCAGATCATAGCCCTGGCTGCGCACCAGACCGGCGGCCCGGTAACAATCTTGCTGTGGATTGAAAAGGCATTTACCCGCAGACATGGCCAGATTTTCCTGATCGATGCGGAAAAGCGCCGCGCTTGCGTTGAGCGCGCCGCCAAAATACTCTCCTTTCGCGCCGATCTCGTAATTCTTGCCAACGATGGGTTTTATCCAATTGTTACTCGTATCCTTGGCATTCTGCGGCGTGAAAATATCGGTGTAGCTGGCGTAAACCGAGTGCTGCTTGTTCAAGTCGTAAACAAGCCCGGCGTATTGGGTCAGGTGGCGGTCATATTTGTAACCACTGGTATAGTTTTCCCAAGCGTTTTGATCCGGGTTGAAATAATTGTCTACACTGTCGAACTTGAACCAGTCGAGCCGCGCCCCCAGAATGAGTTTGAGCGGGTCGGCCAGATTCAGGCGCGTTGTGAAATAAAATCCGTGCTGCTTTTCGTTGGAACTGCCGTGGAGATCTTCTGTGACGCTCGTGGGTTTGTAGGCTGAATGATCCCAGTTGTAAATGTCTACATTGGGAATGCTGAAGGCGGGAGTCCAATACCCGGCATTATCGATGTGTCTGTCGGCGGCACGCCTGCTTGCGCCAAGGAGCAGCTCGTGCTTGCGGCCAAACAGATGAAATGGGCCTGCGGCATTCAGATCGTAGTTTGTTCGTACATCCTCTTCATCGACGTTGAGGCCAGAGTAACGATATTGATTGAGCGTGTCGTTAAAGTAAACCGCGCCCGCAAAGAAATCATTCTTCCCCCAGATACGGCTCGCTGAAAAATTCAATTTCCACTCGTTGTCAAACACATGTTCCAGGCTGGCGAACACCGTGGTATTGGATTCGTCCCAATAGAACCAGTCGCTGCCGAAAAAGCTTGAGCGCGAAAGTTTCAGGTCTTCGCCATATTTACCTGTCGGCAGGCCGCCGTAAGTCATGATGCTGTCGCTGCGTTGGCGAGAGGCGCTCAAGGTCAGCAGCGTATTGGGGGTAAGGTCGGCTTCGCCGATAAGATAAAAAGTCTGGCGTTTATCGTATACGACATCCTGAAAGCTGTTGCTGTCCTGCCCTTGAATGACGGCGCGACCGCGTAATGTTCCGGCGGAATTCAACGAGCCGGAAACATCGGCGCCGAGACTGTAGTTGTCCCAACGGCCTGCGTGCCCATTGACGCTGATCTGCGTGTCGCGGGTCGGGCGCTTGCGCACAAAATTGATCGCCGCCGAGGGCGTTCCCGTGCCCTGGGTCAGTCCCGCTGAGCCACGCACGATTTCAACCCGGTCATAGATCGCCAAATCTGTCTGGAGCATGCTCCCGCTCAATCGGGTCTGTGCGGTCGGCAGGCCGTCAAAGGTGAGATTCGTAATGTCGAAACCACGCGAGAAATAAACTTCGCGGTGCGGGCTGCCGGATGAAGTGATTGCGATACCGGGGGCTTGCCGCAAAGCGTCGCTGCTGGTGACCATCCCCTGATCATCCATGCGCTGCCGGGTAATGACCGTAACGGATTGCGGCGTTTCGCGGATGGACAGCGGCAACTTGGTCGCCGTGCTCATGACAGGCGTGGTGTAGGAATCGCTCCCTTCGGTCACGCCATTTTCAATCGTCGCCTGTACGGAGACTTCCGGCAGCACGGCCTCGCCACTGGCGTTCGTGGCGAAGACCCTGACCGGGGCGAGTTCGACCGCTCTCTGGCGCAGCGCATAGCCGCCCTGGCCGGCGTCTTCCAGTTCGTAGCCGCTGCCGGCGAGGAGGCGCGAAAAGCCTTCGCGCACGGTGTAGCGGCCTTGCAGGCCGGTGCTGTGGAGTCCCGCGAGCAGTTGCGGGTCGAAGACGAGCTGCACGCCCGCCGTGGCGGCGAATTGGGCGAGGGCGTCGCCGAGCCGGCCGGCGGGGATGGCGTAGTCGCGCGCGGTGGCGGCGGGCGTCGTGGGCTTGGCGTCGGCGGCGTGGACGGGGGCGGTCAGGCCGCTGGCGAGGGCGCAGGCCAGGACGAGCGCAAGGATTGGCGTTTTTTTGCGGGCAAGGCGGAGCATGGTCAGATGTACCTTTCGGGATGAAATTGGCGTGGGGATGCGCCAAAAACGCGCATTCACCCGGTACACCGAATGAGTCGAAAAAAATGCTCACCCCGCGGCAAGTTTTTTTGCCGGGCGGCCGGGTCGGGTCAGCGGGGGCCGACCGTGACCCAGTAGCGCGTGCGGCGCTCGATGCGCAGCGGCAAGACTTTTTCCAGCACGGCGAGACCGGCGTCGGTGTCGGCCAGTGAGATGGCGCCGGACAGGCGCAGTTCGGCGACGGCCGGGTCGCAGCGTAGGACGCCGGGACGGTGGCGGGCCATCACGGCGATGACGTCGGCGAGGCGCATGTCGCGGGCCAGCAGCATGCCGTGTTCCCACAGGGCGGCGCTGTCGTCGACGGGGTCGGCCTGGCGCACGCCCGCCGCGTCGAAGCCGGCCTGCTCGCCGGCATGGAGGATGCGGGCGGGGCCGCCCAGGGGGCGGATTTCGACGCTGTCCTGGAAGACGGCGACGTGGCCGTCTTCCCGCGCGAGATGGCGGACGCTGAAGCGGGTGCCGAGGGCGTGGACGACGCCGTGCGGGGTGTCGACGAAAAAGGGGCGCGGGATCAGGGAAGGGTCGGCGTGGGTGCTGAGGAGGATTTCGCCGGTGATGAGGCGGATGCGGCGTTCTTCGGCGGTGAAGGCGATGTCGACGGCGCTGGCGGTGTTGAGGACGAGGCGCGAGCCGTCGGGGAGCTCCAGGGTTTGGCGCTCGCCGGTGGCGGTGGCGGCGTCGGCGCTCCATTCACGCCAGGGGGCGCGGCGCCAGGCGAGCCAGCCGGCGGGAGCGGCGACCCATAGCGCGGCGAGGAGGCGCAGGGCGCGGCGGCGGTCGTGGCGGCGTTCGAGGTTTTTGAGCGTCGCTTTGCCGATGTCGGCGGGCACCTGGCTGAAGGTGTGAAAGACGGCTTGCGCGCGCGCCCAGGCGGCGGCGTGCGCCGGGCTTTGTTGATGCCAATGCTCGAAGGCGCGGCGTTCGGTTTCTGTGGGCGCTCCGTAGTGAAAGCTCATGGCCCAGTCGGCGGCTTTCTTGAGCAGGTCGGCAGGGATGGCGCTGTCGGGGGGTGGAGCGGGCGGCGGGGGCATGGTCGGGGGCGTGGTTGGCGTATTTTACGTTTTGGCGCAGACAACGATTATTTCCATCCCGTCATTCCGGCGTCAGCCGGAATCCAGGAATTCGACGAACGAACCGGGTCCCGGCGATCAAAGGGACGACGTGCCTCTGCCTGGACCAAGGTTCATGCGATGAAAAATGTGTCGCCATTTGACCCGAAAAATGTTCTAGGCGACGCTCATGCAGGCGAGCAGCGCTTTCTGGATGTGGCGGCGCACGGTGATGAGAGGGGTCCGGGTGTGGGCGGCGATTTGTTGCAGGGTGAGGCCGTCGACCTGCGCGAGCAGGAAGATTTCGCGGCTGCGCCCGGGCAGGCGGGCGAGCATCGCGTCGATGCGCAGCAGGGCTTCGATGATGAGGAGCCGCGCTTCGGGCGAGGGGACTTCCGCTGCCGGAAGATGGGCGAGGGCATCGAGGTAGGCGCGCTCGACGTCTTGCCGCCGCCAGTGGTCGATGACGAGGCCCTTGGCGATGTGCGTGAGCAGGGCGCGGGGTTGGTCGCCCGCTTGCGCGGGGAGGCGGCGCGAGGCGATGAGGCGCAGGAAGGTGTCGTGAGCGAGGTCGGCGGCGTCGCCGGTGTTGCCGAGTCTGCGGCGCAGCCAGCCATGCAGCCAGCCGTGGTGGTCAGCGTAGGAATAATAGGGGACAGACCGGAATGGCACTTACTTAAGCCTTTTTGGATGTCCATGGAGTCGGACAAGAGCCCGAGCCAGAGGGCGAGGCAGGGTCAATAATGGGAAGGGTTTGGGGCGTCGCTTGATGGCTCTGGGTTCAATGCGTCCGG
>JAISQQ010000280.1 GCA_031274075.1 Accumulibacter sp. | reverse complement strand
CCGATCCACAAGGATTCATTGAACGACTGGCGTACCGCCTGCCCGAATACAAGGAGGAAATGATGACGATCGCGGAAAGGTTGAAGATGGAAGGGCGTCAGGAGGGGCGTCTGGAAGGGCGTCTGGAAGGGCGTCTGGAAGAACGCCTCGCTTTTGCGCAAAAACTGCTCGATATCCAGATGTCGATCGAGCAGATCATGGCGCTGACCGGTCTGACGCGGGAAGAGATTCAAGGGCTGCTTCACTGAGCACAGGGCAATCGCCCTGTCGTCATGAACAGCCAGCCGGCCCTGGCGCGGAAAGGGCGGCTTTCGTAGGGCGGATGCCAATCCGCCGGTCGTGAACCTCCGGCGCGAAGCGCCGGTAATTTCCTTGTTCCCTGCTACCCGATACCTGATTGGCGAAAGCTTCGCCATACGGTTCCGCGCAAACGCTCAGGCGGGCTGGGAAATTGCGTGCACAAAAAAGCCGAGGATCCATAGAGTGCGATTGCCCTGCTCCGGCCCCGATAGTGTGTTTCTGCGCCGCGTGGTGGTCGAACAAGCGTTTCCCCTCGAACTCAAGGTGCCCAACGCCGAAACCCGCGCCGCGATGGAGGAATCACACGCCATGATAGCCGCGTGCAGGGCGCGTTTCGCCTCTCGCACTCGGGCCGCCACGATATGGAACGGCTCAGGCAGGTCATGCTTTTACTGATCGCTGGCGATGCGTCGCTTGGTCCGGAGTGGCAGGATCACCCGCTCAAGGGCGATTGGTCAATCATCGGGAGTGCCACATCGGCGGCGACTTCCCGCTGATCTACCAGATCGACGGGGATAAGCTCAACTTCGCGCGCGCCGGTTCACACGCCGGTCTTTTTGATGACGAATGGGAAAGCGATAGGCCGCATGGATTGGAATGAGCGAAGCGAATCCCAAGCGGGGCGGGCTGTTTATCGATCGACGGGGCGCGGCGCAAGTAATTACGGATGGCATCCCATCCATGCGTAGGGATTTTGCAAGCCGTTCAGCATGTCTTCGCTTTGGATAGCGATGATATCGTGGCGTTGCGCGCTTTCAGTGGCAATGCGCGCCGCCAGTTCGCCTTCGGGTTCATCCTCGATGCGGCTTGCCGCCTCGGCCAATTTTTCGCAGAGGTATACTGGGGAAAGCGTTTCCCGCATAAAGCGCAGGTTGTCTTCCCGCCATCCGTCAGCAAAACAGATGTCCAACTCGGTCAGATAAGGGCCACCTCCGCCCTGTTCGCGCGTCCACGGCGGAAAAATCGGGTTCTCACCCTCGCAATACACCAGCCCGGAGGCGTACATGATGGCGCTGACGGCCTTGCCGGGCGTATCCAGCGTCCACCAGATATCCCAGAGTTTCCGAATCGGCATGAGAGCGCCCAGGTTATTGAAGGCATAAAGCCATGTGTAAGCGGGCGTCTGACTTTGGGCGTACTGAAAGCCGCGCTCTTCTTCAATGCGCGTCATGAATGCGTCGATGATATAGCGATGAACGCGCGCGCCTTCCTTGTCGTTGAGCATCGTCTCAAAAATATGTCCATGGTGCATGGAGCGATAGAACGACCCCAACACCTGGTTTTGCAGCAGACACTCATGCCAGAGGGCCATGCAGATGGGAAAGAGATAACGAAACAGGTCGCCCTGCAAATGGGGCACATACGCCAGATCGTCCCAATAGCCCCATAAATCCGCGCGCTCCAGTTCACGCCAGTCTTTCTGAATCAGGTGTGCGAGGCTGTTGCCATCGAACTGCGCTTCCTGGATACAGGCAGGCGGCGCGGGATTATCGAACAGCCGACGGCAATTCTGGCGAATGGACAGGTCAATGGACAGCTTGGACAGCTTGGACCGGTTTTTTCTGGAAGCCATATTCAGCGTATCTCTTCCTCCTGTGTCCAGCACGATAGCTTGAGTCCAACGATCAATGATTTTCCCTTGCGCGTCATCGTTGGGTTTCGTAGATTTGACCCAAGTCACTTTTACCGGACCGCATTTTGCGACATTTCCGCTGACACTTGAATGGGGACAGGGCGGAAAGCGAACCGCATTCCCCCGGAAATCACGGAAGGTACGGAGAAAAACCTGAAAGAGTGAAGGCTGAAAGGCAAGGTGAATGGGCGCGCAAGCGGGCCGGCGCTTCGCCCGAAGGAAAACCGATGCGCCAGGCGGAAAACACGCCGCCCGAACCGTCCGCCGGGCTTGCCGCCGCGAGCGGGAAACGGACAATTTCAAAAACTCCGGCCTCCGGTGGTTGCATTTTTGGGGGTAGCCATGCCATCATTGCGCGGTTTCACACGCTGCCGCGAGGATGCCTCGGGCAGTCACTTAGGCGAAAATGTTCAGGGTGATTCTGTTGCAGACGGCGGCGGTCCTGCTGGCCTCGGTTGTTGGCGGCTTGATCGCCGGTTGGCGTGGAAGCGTTTCATCGGCGCTGGGAGGGGCGGCGTGTGTTCTCCCCAACCTGCTTTTGGCGTTACACTTGAAATTCGTCGCCCGTCGTCTGGGGGCGGGTTTTCTGGGTGGCTTCCTGCTGGGCGAGATCGTCAAGCTGACGCTGATTGCCGGTTCGCTGTTCGTTATCGCGCGGGAATACGGCGATCTGCACGCGCCTTCCTTGCTGGTCGGTCTGGTGCTTGCCACTCAGGCCTTGTTTTTTTGGGGTTTCTGGAAGAAGAAAGAACATGTCGATGTCGACAACGGGTCTTGAAGCTGCCGCGGGCGCGCCGAATGCCGGCGAGTATGTCCTTCACCATCTGGCCAACCTGAATTCGTCCGGGCATCCGCAAAGCGTGATGGTCGATTTCTCGATCATCAACTACGACACGCTCTTCTTTTCCATCGCGCTCGGCGCGGCGGGCCTCTTTTGCATGTGGCGGATCGCCAGGAGGGCGACTGCCGGCGTGCCCGGACGGGCGCAGGCGGCGCTGGAAATCCTGATCGAGATGGTCGGCAACCAGGCCAAGGCGATCGTGCATAACGAACAGTCGCGCCGCTTCGTCGCGCCGCTGGCGCTGACCGTGTTCATCTGGGTCTTGCTGATGAATTCGATGGATTTCCTGCCGGTCGACCTGCTGCCCCTGATCTGGCAGAAGCTGTCCGGCAATCCGCACGCCTACCTGCGCGTGGTGCCGACCGCGGACCTCAACGGTACGCTCGGGCTGTCGGTCGGCGTGCTGCTGCTGTGTTTTTTCTACAACATCAAGACCAAGGGCCTGGGCGGCTGGGTGCACGAACTGTTCACCGCGCCGTTCGGCAACCATCCCCTGCTCTACATCCCCAATTTCGTGATGCAGCTCATCGAGTTCATCGCCAAGACCGTGTCCCACGGCATGCGGCTGTTCGGCAACATGTACGCCGGCGAGCTGCTGTTCCTGCTGATCGCCCTGATGGGCATGGCCTTCCCGTCGATGTCGCTGTTCGGCGGTTCGCTGCTGTGGCTCGGGCACCTGGTCACCGGGACGCTGTGGGCGCTGTTCCACATTTTCATCGTGGTATTGCAGGCATTCATCTTCATGATGTTGACCTTGGTGTATATCGGCCAGGCTCACGAGAGCCACTGACTGGAAACGTTTTTTTTGTTTGCAAGCTCGCTATAAATCAACAACCGGAAGGAGTAGTCATGGAACAAGTATTCGGGAACGTCGCCCTTGCCTGTGGTCTGATCATCGCCCTCGGCGCCATCGGGGCCTGTATCGGGATCAGCCTGATGGGCGGCAAGTACCTCGAGGCTTCCGCGCGTCAGCCCGAGTTGATGAACGAACTGCAGGTCAAGATGTTCATCCTGGCCGGCCTGATCGACGCGGCGTTCATCATCGGGACGGGGATCGCGGTGTGGTTCGCCATCTCGACCTTCCTCAAGTAATCGCCGCTTGAGGAATACCCTGTCCATTTCACGGAAGAGGTATCCGACGTGTATCTGAACGCAACGCTACTGGCACAGATCACTGTGTTCATCATTTTGGCGCTGTTCACCATGAAGTTCGTGTGGCCGCCGATCGTGAAGGCGCTCGACGAGCGCGCCGCCAGGATTTCCGAGGGGCTGGCGGAAGCCGAACGCGGGCGGCAGAGCCTGGCCCTTTCCGCCAGGAGCGCCGCGGAAACGGTGCGCGAGGGCAAGGAGAAGGCGGCCGAGGTGATCGCCCAGGCGGAGAAGCGCGCCGGGCAGATCATCGACAAGGCCAAGGCCGACGCGCTGCTCGAAGCCGAAAAAGTGGTGGCCGCCGCCAAGGAGGAGATCGCGCAGGAAGAGGCGCGCATGCGCGAATCCCTGCGCGGGCGCGTCGCCGACCTGGCCGTGGCCGGCGCGGAAAAAATCCTCCGCCGCGAGGTGGACGCCAGGGCGCACGCCGAGATGCTGGCGGCACTGCGGCTGGATCTGTAATTTCATGGCCGAATCCGTCACCATTGCTCGCCCTTACGCGCAGGCGGTTTTCCGCCTGGCCAAGGAGGGCCGGTCGCTGGCCGAGTGGTCACGGCGATTGCAGCGCCTCGCGGCAATCGCCGGGGACGCCGGAATGAGCGATCTCATCGGCAACCCGAAATTCTCCGCCCGGCGGATCGCCGATCTGTTCATGGCGCTGTCGGGCGAGCCGGAGAACCGCGAACTGGCGGCCTTCGTCGCCCTGCTCGCCGATAACGGACGCTTCGACGTACTGGCCGAGATCAGCGCGCTCTTCGAATCCCTCAAGAGCGCGGACGAAGGGGTCCGGGACGCCGTGGTCACCAGCGCCTTTCCCCTCGACGAGCCGGCGCTGGCCGCGCTGCTTAAAAAGCTCGAAACGCATTTCGGCGGCCGCCTGCAAGGGCGGGTGGAGGTGGATCCTTCATTGATCGGCGGCGTGCGCGTGGCGGTCGGCGACCGGATTTTCGACGCTTCCGTGCGCGGCAAGCTCGACGCCATGGCCGCGGCGCTTAAAAACTAGGAGAAATTGATGCAGTTGAATCCTTCCGAAATCAGCGAACTGATCAAGAGCAAGATTCAGAATCTGGACATCGGCGCCGAAACCCGCACGCAGGGCACGGTGGTTTCCCTGACCGACGGCATCTGCCGCGTGCACGGGCTGGCCGACGTGATGCAGGGCGAAATGCTCGAATTCCCGGGCGGCTCCTTCGGCATGGCGCTCAATCTCGAACGCGACTCGGTCGGCGCGGTGGTGCTCGGCGAGTACGAGCACATCAGCGAAGGCGACACGGTGAAGACGACCGGGCGCATCCTGGAAGTGCCGATCGGTCCGGAACTGCTCGGCCGGGTGGTCGATTCGCTGGGGCAGCCGATCGACGGCAAGGGGCCGGTCGGCGCCACGCTGAGCGACAAGATCGAGAAGGTGGCGCCGGGGGTCATCTGGCGCAAGTCGGTCTCCCAGCCGGTGCAGACGGGCCTGAAATCGATCGACTCGATGGTGCCGATCGGGCGCGGCCAGCGCGAACTGATCATCGGCGACCGCCAGACCGGCAAGACGGCGGTGGCGGTCGACACCATCATCAACCAGAAGGGCAAGGATCTGATCTGCATCTACGTGGCGATCGGCCAGAAAGCGTCGACCGTGGCCAACGTCGTGCGCAAGCTCGAAGAACACGGCGCCCTGCAATACACCATCGTGGTTGCCGCCACGGCGGCCGAATCCGCCGCCCTGCAGTACATCGCGCCGTATGCCGGATGCACCATGGGCGAGTATTTCCGCGACCGCGGACAGGACGCGCTGATCATCTACGACGACCTGACCAAGCAGGCCTGGGCGTACCGCCAGGTGTCGCTGCTGCTGCGCCGCCCGCCGGGGCGCGAAGCGTATCCGGGCGACGTGTTCTACCTGCATTCCCGCCTGCTCGAACGCGCCGCCCGGGTCAACGAGGAGTACGTGGAGCGTTTCACCCAGGGCAAGGTCAAGGGCCGGACCGGGACGCTGACCGCGCTGCCGATCATCGAGACGCAGGCCGGAGACGTCTCGGCCTTCGTGCCGACCAACGTCATTTCGATCACCGACGGGCAGATCTTCCTGGATACCGATCTGTTCAATTCCGGCGTGCGCCCGGCCATCGACGCCGGCATTTCGGTTTCGCGCGTCGGCGGCGCGGCGCAGACCAAGATCATCAAGAAACTCGGCGGCGGCGTGCGCCTGGCGCTGGCCCAGTACCGCGAGCTGGCGGCTTTCGCCCAGTTCGCCTCCGACCTCGACGAGGCCACGCGCAAGCAGCTCGACCGCGGCCGCATGGTGACCGAGCTGATGAAACAGCCGCAGTATTCGCCGATGTCCGTGGCCGAGATGTCGATCACGCTGCTGGCGGTCAACAAAGGCTATTTCGACGACGTCGAAGTGAAGAAGGCGCTGGACGTCGAGCGCCGCTTGCACGCCTTCATCAAGGAGCAGCACGCCGCCCTGGTCGAAAAGATCGAGGCGAGCAAGGATCTCGACGCGGATACCGAACAGGCGCTTTCCAAGGCGATCGAAGCCTTCAAGGCGACGCTGGCCTGAGCGCCGGGGAGAGGTCATGGCAAGCGGCAAGGAAATTCGCAACAAGATCAAGAGCGTCGAGAGCACGCGCAAGATCACCAAGGCGATGGAGATGGTCGCCGCCTCCAAGATGCGCAAGGCGCAGGAGCGGATGCGCGCGGCCCGTCCCTACAACGAGAAGATCCGGCGCATGGCCGGCAACCTGTCGCACGCGCTGACCGACTACAGCCACCCCTTCCTGGAAGCGCGCGAGGACGTCGAGGCGGTCGGCCTGATCGTCGTCACCTCGGACAAGGGCCTGTGCGGCGGCCTGAACACCAATGTCTTGCGGCTGGCCCTGGGCAGGATGAAGGAGTGGGACGCGCAGGGCAAGAAGCTGAAGGTCAGCGCCATCGGCAACAAGGGCCTGGGGTTCATGGCGCGCGCCGGCGCCGACGTCGTTTCGCACATCACCGGCCTGGGCGACGAGCCGCGCCTGGAGAAACTCATCGGCCCGGCCAAGGTGCAGATCGACGCCTACATGGACGGCGACATCGACGTCCTGTACATCGGTTATACGCGCTTCATCAACACCATGAAGCAGGAGCCGGTGATCGAGCAGTTGTTGCCGCTGTCGGGCGACCTGGCGGGCGGCAGCGGCAGCAGCCACAACCGCTGGGATTATCTCTACGAGCCGAACACCAAGACGGTGATCGACGACCTGCTGCTGCGCTACGTGGAAATCGTCCTCTACCAGGCGGTCGCCGAGAACATGGCGTCCGAGCAGAGCGCGCGCATGGTGGCCATGAAATCGGCCTCGGACAACGCCAAGACCGTCATCGGCGAACTTCGCCTGGCGTACAACAAGGCGCGCCAGGCGGCGATCACCACCGAGCTTACGGAAATCGTCAGCGGCGCCGCGGCTGTCTGACCGCACCAGTTAACCGATCGAGGATACGAGGATACGACGATGAGTCAAGGAAACATTGTTCAGTGCATTGGCGCGGTGGTGGATATCCAGTTCCCGCGCGAAGCCATGCCCCGGGTTTACGACGCGCTGCTGCTCGACAAGTCCGAGGAACACGACGGCTGCGAAGCCGATCTGATGTTCGAGGTGCAGCAGCAGCTCGGCGACGGCGTGGTGCGCACGATCACCATGGGTTCGTCCGACGGCCTGCGCCGCGGCATGAAGGTAAGCAGCGTCGGCGGGCAGATTTCGGTGCCGGTCGGCGACGCGACGATCGGCCGGATCATGAACGTGCTCGGGCGGCCGATCGACGAGGCCGGGCCGATCGCTACCGACGAGCGCCGCTCGATCCACCAGAAAGCGCCGAAATTCGACGAACTGTCGCCTTCGGTCGAACTGCTCGAAACCGGCATCAAGGTGATCGACCTCATCTGCCCGTTCGCCAAGGGCGGCAAGGTCGCCCTCTTCGGCGGCGCGGGCGTCGGCAAGACGGTGAGCATGATGGAGCTGATCAACAACATCGCCAAGCAGCACAGCGGCCTTTCGGTGTTCGCCGGCGTCGGCGAGCGCACCCGCGAGGGCAACGACTTCTACCATGAAATGAAGGAGTCGAACGTGCTCGACAAGGTGGCGATGGTCTTCGGGCAGATGAACGAGCCGCCCGGCAACCGCCTGCGCGTGGCGCTCACCGGCCTGACCATGGCCGAGCGCTTCCGCGACGACGGCCGCGACATCCTCTTCTTCGTCGACAACATCTACCGCTACACCCTGGCCGGCACCGAAGTCTCCGCGCTCCTGGGCCGGATGCCCTCCGCCGTCGGCTACCAGCCGACGCTGGCCGAGGAAATGGGCCGCCTGCAAGAGCGCATCACCTCCACCAGGGTCGGCTCGATCACCTCGATCCAGGCCGTGTACGTGCCCGCCGACGACCTGACCGACCCATCCCCGGCGACCACCTTCCTGCACCTGGATTCCACGGTCGTGCTCTCGCGCGACATCGCCTCGCTCGGCATCTACCCGGCGGTCGACCCGCTCGACTCGACCTCGCGCCAGCTCGACCCGCACGTCGTCGGCGAGGAGCACTACCTGGTGGCGCGCGCGGTGCAGATGACCCTGCAGCGCTACAAGGAACTCCGGGACATCATCGCCATCCTGGGCATGGACGAGTTGTCGCCCGACGACAAGCTGGTCGTATACCGCGCGCGCAAGATCCAGCGTTTCCTGTCGCAGCCCTTCCACGTGGCCGAGGTGTTTACCAATTCGCCGGGCAAATACGTGCCGCTCAAGGATACGATCAAGGGCTTCAAGATGATCGTCGACGGCGAGTGCGACAGCATTCCCGAGCAGGCCTTCTACATGGTCGGCGCCATCGAGGAAGTGATCGAGAAGGCCAAGACCCTCTAGCCGAAGGGAAAAGCATGCCACTTAGCATCCATGTCGATGTCGTCAGCGCCGAGGAGCAGATCTTTTCCGGCGAGGCCGAGTTCGCCGTCTTTCCCGGCGAGGCCGGGGAACTGGGCATTTTCCCGCGCCACGCGCCGCTGCTCACCCGGGTCCGGCCAGGCACCGTGCGCCTGAAGATTCCCGAGCGCGACGAGTTCGAGCTGGTCTATGTCTCCGGCGGGATTCTCGAAGTCCAGCCGACGCTGGTCACGCTGCTTGCCGACACGGCGATCCGGGCCAAGGATATCGACGAAGCCAAGGCGATCAAGGCCCGGCAACACTCCGAGGAAGCCATGCGCAACCGTTCGGCGAACGTCGGCTACGCCAGCGCCGAAGCCGAGCTGGCGCAGGCGATCACGCAACTGCAGTTGCACGCGAAAAACCGCAAGGCGCGCCGCTGAGGTTGCATCGATGAGGTTGCGTCGCTGAGGTTGCGTCGATGATGTCGATTTGCCGCGCCGTCGAAGGCGGGAGGGGAAACGAATGGCTTCAATCAGCATCGAAGGCATAAAAAAGGAGTTCAGCGGCAACCGGGTTCTGGAAGATTTGTCGCTGCATATTCCCGACGGGGCGTTTTACACCCTCCTCGGTCCCAGCGGCTGCGGAAAAACGACCTTGCTGCGCTGTATCGCCGGTTTTCATGAAATAGACGCCGGCCGCCTTTTGTTCGACGAGGACGACATGACGCGCGTCCCGACGCACCGCCGCGATATCGGGATGGTGTTCCAGGACTATGCCTTGTTTCCGGACAAGACCGTGTTCGACAACGTGGCCTACGGATTGCGCGCGCGCGGCGTATCGAAGCCCGAGATCGGCCAGCGCGTCGGCCAGGCGCTCGAAAGCGTCGGTCTTTCCACCCTGGCGGAGCGTTATCCGGCGCAGATGAGCGGCGGGCAGCGCCAGCGCGTGGCGCTCGCCCGTGCCCTGGTGATTCGTCCGCGGGTGCTGCTGATGGATGAACCGCTATCCAACCTGGACGCCAAGATGCGCACGCAGATGCGCGAGGTGATCCTCGATCTTGTGCAGGAAGCCCACATCACGACGGTTTTCGTCACCCACGACCAGGAAGAAGCCCTGGCGATGTCCGACAAGATCGCCCTCATGGACCGTGGCCGGATCGCCCAGATCGGCACGCCGGAGGATCTCTACGGGATGCCGGTCAATGCCTATGTGGCCGATTTCATCGGCTCGGCCAACACCCTTCCGGTGAGCATCGAATCCGCCGATCCGGCGCTCTCCGGGAAGGCGCGTTACTTCCTGGGCGGGCGTCTTCTCGAAGGCGTTCGCGGCGACGCCCGGCTCGACGGCAAGAACGGCATCCTGGTCGCGCGTCCGGAGGAACTGGCGCTGACGCCTGCGGACTCCGACGCGCCCAATGCCGTTCCCGGCGCGATCGTGCGCCGGCAATACCTGGGTTTCAAGACGAGCTACCGGGTGCGCCTGCACGATGGTTCCGAGATACGCGTCGACCTGAGCGCGGACCGCCGGAGCGTCGACTTCCATCCGGGAGACCCGGTGCAGGTGCTGTTTCCGGCGCAAAGCCGGATCATCGCCGCGTAGGTGGGGGGCGGCCAAGTGGACTTCGTCAAAGCCAAATGGTGGCCCTGGGGCGTGCTGACGGTCATTTCGCTGCTCATCCTGGCCTTCTTCGTGCTCTACCCGCTCGGCGTCCTGTTCAACAACAGCGTGCGCGACGAGACCGGGGCGCTGTCGCTCGCCGGGTTCGCGCAATTGCTCGACAACAGCATGTTCCTGCAGGCTTTCCGCAATACCCTGGTGCTGGGCGTCAGCGTCACCACCTTGTCGGTGCTCATCGGCGCTCCGCTGGCCTACCTGGTGGCGCGCTACGAGTTTCCGATGAAGAACCTGGTCGCCGTCCTGCCGGTGGTGACGATCGTGATTCCCGAAGTGATCGTCGGCCAGTCCTGGCTGCTGATCCTCGGCAACAACGGACTGCTGACCAACCTGATGGAACGCATCGGCATCGAATTGCCGTCGTTCTACGGCTGGAACGGATTGATCTTTTCGATGACGCTGGTCTATTACACCTACATCTACCTGGGCGTGCTCGCCGCGCTGCGCGGCTTCGACGGACAACTGGAAGAAGCCGGGCTGAGCCTGGGCAGCTCGCCGCTGGCGACCAAATTGCGCGTGCTGGCGCCGCTGATGCTGCCGGCGGTGGCGGTCAATGCCCTGGTGGTCTTCTCCCTGGTGGTGGGTAATTTCGTGCTCGCGACGCTGCTCGGCAGCCGGGTTCCCCTGTTGTCGGTGATGACCTACAACGAGTTCATCAATGAAATGGGCGGCTCTCCGCTGCTGCAGAGCGCCATGTCCGTAGTGTCGATCACCATCGTCGGCATCGTCCTGTTCCTGCAGAAAAGAGTCGTCGAACGCAAGCTCTACACCATGACGCCGGGGCGCGCTCCCCAGGCGGCGCGCGTGCGCTCCGGCGCGGCCATGCTGTTTACCGGCGTCGTCGGCGGCATCATCTTTCTTTCGCTGCTGCCGCTGGTCGTCGTTTTCATTGCCGCCTTCACGGAGACCAGCGGCCCGGTGATGCGCTGGGGCGTCTGGTCGCTCACCAACCTCATGCGCATCTTCCGCAGCGCTCCCGAACCGGTATTCAATTCGCTCATCTTCGCCTCGCTGGCGACCCTGACGGGCGTCGTCTTCGCCGTGCTGGCGAGCTATCTGATCGTCAAGAAGCGCAACGGACTGACGCATCTGCTCGACTACATCGTCATCATGCCGCTGACCATTTCGGGAACGGTCATGGGGATCGCGCTGGTCCAGACCTTCAACACCGGCTGGCTGGTGCTGGCCGGAACCAGCAGCATCATGGTGCTGTGCTACACGGTGCGGCGCCTGCCTTTTGCCGTGCGCAACGCTTCGTCGACCCTGTTCAACATCCCGGATTCGATCGAGGAAGCCTCCATCAGCCTCGGCGTCTCGCCCCTGATGTCGTTCTTCAAGGTGGTGCTGCCGGTGATGAAGGCGTCGATCGTCTCGGCGGCCATCCTGATGTGGGTCACCACGATCGCCGAACTGGCGGCGACGATCGTGGTTTACACCGGCGGCCTGGAGACCATGCCGATTGCCATTTTCCGCCAGATCGACGGCGGGCGGCTCGGCCTCGCGTCGGCCTACGGCGCGGCGATGATCACCGTGATCCTGGCGCCGATCATCGCCGCGATCAAGCTGTTCCGCATCAATCTCTTTTCCAACCAGTGACTTTTCCAAGCAGCGAGGTAAATATGAAACCGAAACTCAAATTCCTGCCGCGTTTGGCGGCGACCCTCATGTTCTCCGCGGCGGCCATGTTGGCGCAGGCGCAGACCGTGGTGCTCTATTCCTCGAACAATACCGAGACCATCGAGGCCGCGGTGAACGTGGCCAAGAAGAAGATGCCGTCACTCAACGTCCGGCAGGTGACCGGGGGAACCGGCGCGCTGATGAAGCGCATTCAGGCCGAATCCAAGAATCCGCTCGGGGACATCCTGTGGAGCGGCGGCTTCGGCACCCTGGGCGCCTACAAGGAATACATGGCGCCCTACCGGTCGCCCGATCTGGCCGCGATCCCCGAGGAATTCCGCGGTCCGGACGATCTCTGGGTGGGAACGAATGTTCACCTGATGGTGCTGATGGTCAATGAGAGACAACTGAAGGGCCTGCCCGCGCCGACGACCTGGTCCGACCTGATGAAACCCGAATGGAAGGGGAAATTCGCCATCACCGATCCCAGCAAGAGCGGCACCGCGTACATGCTGGTCTATGGTCTGCTGAAGCAGTTCGGCCGCGAGGGCCTGGAAAAGATCGCCGCCAACGCCGTGGTGACCTCTTCTTCCGGCACGACCTACAAAGGCACGGCCATGGGCGAGTACCCCGTCGGACTGACCATCGAGTACGCGGCGCAGGAATACGTGGCTGGCGGCCAGAAGGAAATCCGCTTGGTCTATCCCAGCGAAGGCAGCTACCTCGCGCCGGAAGGCATGTTCATCTTCAAGGGGGCGAAAAACGCCGAGGCCGCCAAGGCCTTCTACAACATCCTGCTGAGCAAGGAAATGCAGCAGGAATTGCTGGTCAAGGCTTTTCGCCGGCCAACCCGCACGGATATCCAGGTCTCGAAGCTGACTTCGCTGCCCGACATGAAGTCGATCAAGATATTCCCGCTCGACCAGGCCGCCGCCGCGGAGGAGTACGAACAACTGGTCAAGCTTTGGGAGATCGCGGTAAGCAAGGCCCGGTAGAAATCACGGCCGCCGCTTCCAGGCACGGAACGCTTGCCGG
>JAISQQ010000275.1 GCA_031274075.1 Accumulibacter sp. | reverse complement strand
CGCTCGCGCTGCGGCTTGAGCTTGTCGAGCGTGGCGGTGAAATCGGCGAGGCGTTTCTTTTCCTGTTCGACGACCTGCGCCGGGGCGCGGGCGACGAAACCGGCGTTGTCCAGCTTGGCCTTCGCCCTGGCGATCTCGGCTTCGAGGCGGGCGATTTCCTTGGCGAGGCGTTCGCTCTCGGCGGCGACGTCGATCTCCACCTTGAGCATCAGGCGGATTTCGCCGACCACCGCGGTCGGCGCGTTGGCGTCTTCCGGCAGGCGTTCGACGATCCGCACTTCGGAAAGCTTGGCCAGCGCCTTGAGATAAGGCGCGCAGCGTTCCAGCACGCCGCGCTCGCCGCTGGCGACCAGGGGCATCTTCCGGGCGGAAGAAATGTCCGTCTCGCCGCGCAGGTTGCGGCAGGCGTAGGCGAGTTCCTTGAGCTGCCGCAGCCTCGCTTCGCTGGCCTCGTCGAATTCCAGCGGATCGGCCTCGGGATACGCGGCCAGCATGATCGAGTCGTGCGTCTTGCAGCCCGCCAGCGGCGCGATAACCTGCCACAGATCTTCGGTAATGAACGGAATCAGCGGATGCGCCAGGCGCAGCACGGTTTCCAGGACGCGCAGCAGCGTGCGCCGCGTGGCGCGGGCTTCTTCCGGTACGCCGGCCTGGAGCTGCACCTTGGCGAGTTCGAGATACCAGTCGCAGAATTCGTAGACGAGTTCGTAGATGGCGCGGGCGAGCAGGTCGAAGCGGTAAGCGGCGAAGTGCTGCGCGATTTCGGCCGCGGCGCGTTGCAGCCGGCTGACGATCCAGCGGTCGGCGAACGAGAAGCGCAGGGAATCCGGGCAGGCCTCGGGATTTTGCGGGTCGATGCCGCGATCCTGGCCTTCGGTGTTCATCAGCACGAAGCGCGCGGCGTTCCACAGCTTGTTGCAGAAGTTGCGGTAGCCCTCGCAGCGATGCAGGTCGAACTTGATGTCGCGGCCGGGGCTGGCCAGCGACAGGAAGGTGAAGCGCAGCGCGTCGGCGCCGAAGGCCGGGATGCCTTGCGGGTATTCCCGGCGCGTGCGCTCTTCGATCTCGCCGGCCTGTTTCGGATTCATCAGGCCGGCGGTGCGCTTGCCGACCAGATCCTCGAGGCCGATGCCGTCGATCAGGTCGATCGGGTCGAGCACGTTGCCCTTGGATTTGCTCATTTTCTGGCCTTCCGCGTCGCGGATGAGGCCGTGGATATAAACGTGCCGGAACGGAATCCTGCCGGTGATGTGCTTGGTCATCATGACCATCCGCGCCACCCAGAAAAAGATGATGTCGAAGCCGGTGACGAGCACCGTCGACGGCAGGTAGAGATCGAGCGCCGGGTTCGATTTCGCGGGCCATTCGGGCGTCCAGTCGAGCGTCGAGAACGGCCACAGCGCGGACGAATACCAGGTATCGAGCACGTCCGGGTCGCGCCTCAGCGGACCGGCGTAACCCTGCGCGGCGACCTGCGCCCGGGCTTCCGCCTCGTCGTGCGCGACGTAGACCTTGCCGGCGTCGTCGTACCACGCGGGAATCTGATGCCCCCACCAGAGTTGACGCGAGATGCACCAGTCCTGGATGTTGTTCAGCCACTGGTTATAGGTGTTGACCCAGTTTTCGGGAACGAAGCCGATCTCGCCGGAAGCGACGCATTCCAGCGCCTTGCCGGCGATGCTGACGCCGTCGGCGCCCGGCCGGGACATGGCGACGAACCACTGGTCGGTGAGCATCGGCTCGATGACCACGCCGGAGCGGTCGCCGCGCGGCACCTTGAGCGTGTGCGGGTCGGTCTTGACCAACAGGCCGAGCGCTTCGAGGTCGGCGACGATGGCCTCGCGCGCCTCGAAACGATCCAGGCCTTGGTATTTCTCTGGGATTAGTTCACAAGTCGGGACTCCCTCTAAACCATCGATGTCGTTTGAAAGCCCACTTGCGTTACGCCCAAAACTGAAATCATCGAGAGGGGAACTTTTGATTTTTCCATCTAACGTCAAAACTGAAATCATTTCCAGTTCATGTCGCTGGCCCACCGCATAGTCGTTAAAGTCATGCGCCGGCGTGACCTTGACGACACCGGTGCCGAATTCCTTATCCACGTAGGCGTCGGCGATGATAAGAATTTCACGCCATAGGTCTTGTTCGTCGTTGCTCGGAGGAGCTTGCAAACTTTTTACAGAACCTTTTCTACTGAGAGGCAGTTTCACCTTCTGACCAATCAGATGTCTGTAGCGTTCATCCTCCGGGTGTACCATCACCGCGGTGTCGCCGAGCATGGTTTCCGGGCGGGTGGTGGCGACGGTCAGCGATCCGGAGCCGTCCGAGAGTGGATAGCGGATATGCCACATGCAACCCTCTTCCTCCTCGCTGACCACTTCCAGGTCGGAAACCGCGGTGTGCAGCACCGGGTCCCAGTTGACCAGCCGCTTGCCGCGATAGATCAGCCCCTCGTCGTAGAGACGGACGAAGGTTTCGGTGACGATCTTCGAGAGCCCGGCGTCCATCGTGAAGCGCTCGCGCGTCCAGTCCGGCGAGGCGCCGAGGCGGCGCATCTGGCGGGTGATCGCGCCGCCGGAGTATTTTTTCCACTCCCAGACTTTTTCGAGGAATTTCTCGCGCCCGAGAACGTGGCGCGAAACGCCCTGCGCGTCGAGCTGGCGTTCGACGACGATCTGCGTGGCGATCCCCGCGTGGTCGGTGCCCGGCTGCCACAGCGTGTTGTCGCCGCGCATCCGGTGGTAGCGGGTCAGCGCGTCCATGATCGACTGGTTGAAGCCGTGGCCCATGTGCAGCGCGCCGGTGACGTTGGGCGGCGGCAGCAGGAT
>JAISQQ010000190.1 GCA_031274075.1 Accumulibacter sp. | reverse complement strand
CAGTCAACTGGAGCACCGACGGCAGGATGCCGTTCTGCCTCGCTCCCTTTCACGCCCCACTGGGAAGAGGGGGATCGCCCCTGACGGAGAGACGGTTGGCTTGAGCCTTCCCCTATTATTTTGCTGCAAAACCAGGGCTGGACTCGATCGGATGGTCAGGCAAGTCAAAGCAGTCGCCCATGTTTTGTTTTCGAACGGGACACTGTTAGAATGCGCTGATTCCAGCAATAGGCGGTGCATATATGTCCGATATGAACGAGGAATCAACCGACTTCCCGGGGGAGGGGGGGAGTGAACCCGGAGGGGAGAGTGAATGCCCCTGTTCCATATGGCGGCGCTATCGAATAGGCATAATCATCGCCGGCATTCTGGGCTTGACCGTATGGGCCATCGGGTACGGGATTAGCCAATACAATGCCTTGCAGCACGCGGACGTGGCTGTCGATGAGAGTTGGGGCCAGGTTCTGAATCAATACGTCCGCCGGGCGGATCTCGTTCCCGGCCTGGTTTCCGTGGTGAATTCCTATGCCAGGCACGAATCCGGGTTGTTTACGGAAATTGCCGCGGCGCGATCCCGAGCGTTGACGATCGCGAAGACGGCTGGAGATGGCCGGAACCCTGAAGCGCTGGCGCAATTCCAGGAAGCGCAGAATCAATTGTCGACGAGTTTGTCGAAATTGCTTTTGCTCGTCGAAAACTATCCCGATCTCAAGGCGAACGAAGTATTCCGCGACCTGATGGTTTCGCTCGAAGGTTCGGAAAACCGGATTTCGTATGCGCGCCAGCGGTATATCGTGGCGGTGGCCGACTACAACCTCGGCATCCGCGTATTCCCGCTCAATCTGATCGCCGCCCAGGCCGGTTTCAAGCCCCGTCCGCAATTCACGGTAGAGGACGAAACGAAAATCGCGCCCGCGCCGCGGATCGATTTGAAATGACCGTGCGCTTCCTCATTGTGTTTTTCCTCACTGCCGCACTATCGGCGGTCGCTGTTGCCAGCGACGAACAAAAGAAGGAAGCTTTCCCCATCCCGGATCGTTACACACTCGTCAACGATTACACAGGCGTGCTGCTTTTTTCCACCGCGGTCAGAATCACCGAAAAACTCCAGACGCTCGAACGCCAGAACGGCACACAGATCGTCATCCTGATCGTGCCTTCCGTGGGCGACGGCGGCGTGATGGAGTACGCCGAAAATGTACTCGATAAATGGGACATCGGCAACAATGGGCAGGGAAACGGCGTCCTTTTCCTGGTGAGCAATGAGGGTTGGGCCATCAGGACGGGACCGGGCATAGCCGGCGCGCTTCCCGATGCGAAGGTCGCCAGAATATTCAGGGAAATCGTCGAACCGTACTGGAAACGGGAAGAGTATTCGGAGGGCATAGAAGCCGGCGTCGATGCAATGATCGAGGCGGTCAAGGGGGAAGATACGGCGCCGACGTTTTATGACTACCGGCATCCCTATGTGCCGACGAGAATCGAAAACGTACTGATCGCAGTCCTGGCGGCGTTTGGCGTCATTTATGCCGGCGTACTGTTGCGTCGCCGTGTTCGACAAAATCGAGGTGGAAAATGAAACACATCGTGATCTTTCTTTTGCTGGCCGCGGGTATCGCTTTTCTGGCGACCAGGAAATCCGATCTGGACAGAGTGATGGAACCCACGGCTGTCTACGGGGAGGATCAGGTCGGCATTGTCGAAGTTGCGCCAGGAAGTATGTCGCTGTCGCCGCAAACGCTGGCAGAGAGCGGAGTGATAAGTATCATCTTTTTTTACGAAGAAACCTGCCCCGCCAGCCGCCAGATGGATAACAACCTGCATGACTTCGTACAGCGTTTTCGCCCGGATGTCGCGGTGCGCAAGGTGAATGTCGCTGACAGGGAGAGAAATTTGATCAGGGAGTATCCATGCCTGGAGCAATTCGTAGCGTACAGAACTCCCTGTTTCCTGATTTTCGACAAGAAAAAAAATTTGATTGCCGCTGACGACAAGACGAAAGACAGCTCCGGATCGGACTTTCTTCTCAAATGGATGAACGCGGAAATGCGCAAGGCGGCAAACCGAAGCTAAACCGGCTTTCTAGGCGTGTCTGGCGCAAGATAATAGGGCAAGATAATAGGGGACAGACCACGATTAATTCTTTTCTACAAAATTTAATCGTGGTTTGTCCCCTATTATTTCCTATTCCTATTATTTCAATCAGGGATCAGGGATCAGATGCCAGGTATCCGTAATATTTGCGGGCGCGAAGCGCCCGGTAACTGATCTGATCCCTGATCCCTGACATCTGACACCTGATCTATTTCACCCTCATCCCCGGCGTCGCGCCCGCGTCCGGCGCGAGCAGGAAAATTCCCGGCGTCGCGCCATGCGCGTCGGAGGCGGCGAGGATCATGCCTTCGGAGACGCCGAAGCGCATCTTGCGCGGCGCGAGGTTGGCGACCATCACCGTCATGCGCCCGATCAGTCGCGCCGGATCGTAGGCCGACTTGATGCCGGCAAAGACCTGGCGCGGCCGCATTTGGCCGTTTTCGGTCTCGCCGATGTCCAGCGACAGGCGCAGCAGTTTTTCGGCGCCTTCGACGTGGCCGGCGTCGACGATGCGCGCGACCTTCAGCTCCACCTTCATGAACTCGTCGATGCCGATGAGCGCGGCGGCTTCTCCAGGCTTGCTGGCGGCGTAAGCCGCCGCCGTCGCCGACGCCGGCGCTTCCTTCTTTTCGCCAGCCGTCGCCGCCGGGGTTTCGACCGCCGGCGAGAGCGATTCCCTGTTGGCTTCGACCAGCGTGGCGATCAGCCTGGGATCGATGCGCGTCATCAGGTGGCTGTAGGCCTCGATCGCGTGGCCTTCCGGCAGCGGCGCGGCGACGTCGTCCCAGCCCAGCGGCGCGATGCCGAGGAAGGCTTCGACCGCCTCGGCCACCTTGGGCAGCACCGGCTTGACGTACAGCGTGAGCAGGCGAAAGGCTTCGATGGCCTGCGAGCAGGCGGCGTGCAGTTCGGCTTCCCGGCCCTGCTGTTTGGCGAGTTCCCACGGTTTCCGGTCATTGACGAAGACGTTGGCGGTGTCGGCGAGCGCCATGATCTCGCGCAGGGCGCGGCCGAATTCGCGCTGCTCGTAGGCTTCGGCGATGCGCGCGGACGCCTGGCGCAAGGGTTTTTGCCATTCGGCCCCGGTCGCGGCCAGCCGGCCGCCGAATTTCTTGCCGATGAAGCCGGCGCAGCGGCTGGCGATATTGACGTATTTGCCGACCAGGTCGGCATTGACGCGGGCGACGAAATCCTCCAGGTTGAGGTCGATGTCCTCCATCGTGCTGTTCAGCTTGGCGGCGTAGTAGTAGCGCAGCCATTCGGGATCGAGGCCGGTCTCCAGGTAGCTTTCGGCGGTGATGAAGGTGCCGCGCGACTTGCTCATCTTGGCGCCGTCGACGGTCAGGAAACCGTGCGCGAAGACGCCGCTCGGCGTGCGGAAACCGGAATGCTCCAGCATGCCCGGCCAAAACAGGGCATGGAAATAAAGGATGTCCTTGCCGATGAAGTGGTACATCTCGGCCGGGCTGCCGGGCCTGAAATACTCGTCGAAGTCGATGCCTTTCCGGACGCACAGGTTCTTGAACGAAGCCATGTAGCCGATCGGCGCGTCGACCCAGACGTAGAAATACTTGCCCGGCGCGTCGGGAATCTCGAAGCCGAAATACGGCGCGTCGCGCGAGATGTCCCAGTCGGTCAGCTTGTTCTCGCCGGCCGAATTTTCGTCGAATCCGAGCCATTCCTGCATCTTGTTGGCCGCTTCCGGCTGCAAGCGCCCCGGCTCGCGCGTCCAGCGGCGCAGGAAATCCTGGCAGCGCGGGTCCGAAAGCCTGAAGAAATAGTGCTCGGAATGCTTCAGTTCCGGCGGCGCGCCCGAGATCGCCGAGTACGGATTCTTCAGTTCGTTCGGCGTATAGGCCGCGCCGCAAGACTCGCAATTGTCGCCGTACTGGTCCCGCGCGCCGCACTTCGGACATTCGCCCTTGATGAAGCGGTCGGGCAGGAAAAGCCGCTTGACCGGATCGTAATATTGCTCGATGGCGCGCTTTTCGATCAGCCCCGCTTCCTTGAGGCGGGCATAGATCGTATTGGCGTATTCCTGCGTTTCCGGCGAATGCGTGCTGTGGAAATTGTCGAAGGCGACGTGGAAACCGGCAAAATCCCGGGCATGCTCGCCATGCACGCGCTCGATCAGCGCCTCCGGCGTAACGCCGTCCTTCTCCGCGCGCAGCATGATCGGCGTGCCGTGCGTGTCGTCGGCGCAGACGTACCAGCATTCGGCGACCTTGTCCTTCGGCTGCATCTTCTGGAACCGCACCCAGATGTCGGTCTGGATGTATTCGACCAGATGACCGAGGTGAATGGCGCCGTTGGCGTAGGGCAAGGC
>JAISQQ010000178.1 GCA_031274075.1 Accumulibacter sp. | reverse complement strand
TTGCCGGTAGTGCACGTAATGGCCGAATTCGTGCGGCAGGGTGCGGTAGAGTTGCGTGGCGCGCACGGTTTCGCGTGTCAATTTGGCCCGGTAGCCGCGTCGATCGGCAATGAATACATGGCCGTCCTGTTGCAGCCGGTCAAATTCGTCCCGCGCATCGATGCTCAGTTTCCGGGAGTGGGTTAAATATTCCGCCAGATTGAACGCTTCAAGAATCACGGCAGGTGCGCATGTATTCTCGAATTGGTATTCGTAACATAGCCACCCCCAGACGGGCGACAAGATACCTTCCTTGTGCTTGGGCTGGCGGAAAACGATCAGGCGCAGATCGCCATAATCCGCGGCGGGAATCTGTTCCAGCATGAAAACCACGTCCTCGATCGAACACGCGTGGCAACAACCTGCCCGCGTTTTCTCCACCACAAAGGTGAATTCATGCCCTTGCACGGCGCGGACGAATTTTTTGTAATGCGTCAGCCGTTCGGTATGAGAGCGCCAGTCGCCCACGGAAAAATACGGCTCGGCAATGCGCATGCGGTTGTTCTGCCCGTGCCCCTGTTTGACGGTGCCGATGTTGCGGTTGCGTCGCGTTGCGTTGCGCATGGTGTTTATTACGGCGATGAAAGCGCGAAATATAGCATGGTGTTCAGCCTGCGCGGAAACAGCCGCATAGGTGGATGAGCGAAGCGAACCCCAACGCAAAGCCCATCGATCATTCGATATTGGGGTTCGCTTCGCTTACCCCAAGCTATGCGACTCCGAGCCACCTCTGGGAGCGCGGGGCTTCCGCCCCGCAACAGCCACCATGACACGACCGCCGCTGTTGCGGGGCTGGTGCCCCGCGCTCCCAGAGAAACCCGCAAACAGGTTCTCCGATACCACCCCGTCATTCCATCGCAGGCCAAAATCCAATTCACCGTCATTCCGGCGAAAGCCGGAATCCATTCGTCAACTTCCGGCGGCGAAGCCGCCGCATGAATCACTGATACCTGATACCTGACATCCGACATCTGGCAAACCCGCGTAGCTTGGGGTGAGCGAAACGAACCCCAACACAAAGCCCATCGATCATCCGATGTTGGGGTTCGCTTCGCTCACCCCAAGCTATATATACGGCCTTGCGCTCTACTCTTTTTTCATGATCAGACACTGAATGATCTTGGCAAGATAACTGGATAGTTTGATTGAATCGGCTCCAGCCAGTGCCGGGCTTTCGATAATCTGCCGCATGACCTGCACGCCGGCAATCAGGGAAAGCAGCAATCCAGCCCGTTCGTCGGCCTCGACGCCAGGCAGCATGGCCGCCAACGGCTGGGTAAAATGCCGATCGATTTTGTCCCGTAATATGGCCGTGGCCCGCTCATTGGACACGGAACGCAGCAATAAAGGAAAGCCGCTCAATATGGCCGATCCCGGCGCTGTCCGATTTACCAGGGTTTCGGCAAAACGCCTGCAAAACAATGCGGGATCGTCATCATCCACAATGAGATTTTCCGTCAATATCCCCTTCCGCGTGAAGGCCAATTCCACAGCTTCCGTAAAGAGTCGTTCCTTGGAACCGAAATAGCGATTCACCATCATCGCGGTAACTCCCGCTCCCTGCACTATTTCGCGTACTCCGGCGCCATCGTAGCCGGCACGGGTAAACGCGGCCAAGGCCGATTCCAGAATCGCCTGCCGCGTTGCCGCGCCGCTGCGGCGCGGCTCGGGCATTTTGCCGGAACGGGGCGAATTTCGCGGGCCGCCAATTTTTCTGGTCATTGTGGTTTTCCTAGTCTACGGATGTAGACATATTGAATAATTCAGTCTACATTTCTAGATATGGAAAGGCAACATCCCGGATTTACCCGACAGGAGAAAACTCATGGACTTGCAACTGAAGGAAAAGCGCGCCCTGATTACCGGCTCAAGCTCAGGTATCGGAGCGGCTATCGCCAGATTGTTCGCGGCGGAAGGAGCATCGATGGTCGTGCATGGCCGCAACGAGAAACGCGCGATGGCCGTGGCCGAGGAGATCAGGGCCAAGGGCGGCAACGCGGAGGTAACACTCGGCGACCTGTCCACGGATTCGGGGGCGGACAAGGTTGCAAGGGAAGCCTTGGAAGGAGGCCGTATTGACATATTGGTGAATAATGCGGGCGAATACCACCATCATGCCTGGATGGAAACCAGCATTGAACAATGGATGGCGACCTATCAGACCAATGTGCTGTCAGGAGTCAGGATGCTCCACCGCTTGTTGCCGGGGATGCGTGAACGCCGTTGGGGCAGGATAATCCAGATCGGCGGCGGATTGGCCTTGCAGCCGGCGCCTCCTCAGCCGGATTACAACGCATCCCTGGCGGCTCGCCACAATCTGGCGGTTTCGCTGGCGCGGGAATTGGCGGGAACCGGGATTACCTCCAACGCGGTCGCGCCGGGGGCAATTCGTGTGGGAAATGTCGAAAAATTGCTGCGAACCGTGGCGCCGCGTTTCGGCTGGGGAGAAAGTTGGGAAGAAATCGAGCGCGGCACGCTGCACGACATGGTGCCCAACGACCAAGGTCGCCTGGGAACGCCGGAAGAGATCGCCGCCGCGGTGGTTTTTCTTGCCAGCCCGTTGGCCGCCTATATCAGCGGCACGGTGGTAAGCGTCGATGGCGGCGCGATACGTTCCGTGCATTGACGCGCCGATGGACAAAAACGAATTGAAAAAGAAATCTTGACGCCAATACACGCGGGATAAGCATGAAGCAGCCGATCATACCTGACGCCGGAAAGCGTGCGGCGGAAAAGATGTTCTGGCCGGGAAGTTTGGGAGACAGGGACTTTACTGTGCTTGTTGAGACCGCCGCAAGCGGCGGCTTCAACACTATGGCGATCAGTCCGCTGGCGATTCATCGATTGCTCCAGTCAGGGCGCTGCGTAGACGATATCCTTGCCGAGGCTCAAGAAAAGAATATCAAAATCATGCAGATGGATGGAGTATCAAGCTGGGCTCCCATACACTGTCCAGCCAGTGCGCCACCCGGCATTCAAGCGCGTTTTGCTTTTTCAGCCCGGCAATGCCTCGACATGGCGAAAAGCCTGGGCCTTCAGTCCATGCTTATAGCAGGCGCTTTTGAGCAGGGAGCCTTGCCGCTCGATGTGCTGGTGAAAGCATTCGCCGATTTCTGTGATGCCGCCGCTGAACGGCATATCGATGTGGATCTGGAATTTGTGTCCTTTTGGGGAATCCCTGATCTTCCTTCCGCCTGGGAAATCATTCGCCAGGCCGAACGGCCAAATGGCCGCATTCTCATTGATACCTGGCACTTGCAAAAAGGCTCGAATGATTTCGAGCGAGATATGCGGCTTCTGGCTTCCATACCGGCGGAATATATCCGTTATCTACAGATTGCGGATGCGCCTGCCGCATCCGCGGGTGTTTCTCTTTATGCAGAAGGGCGATTTCGTTGTTTTCCCGGTGGGGGAGTGCTGGATATCGGTCGTATGGTGCAAACTGTCGCTACAGGAGGAGTACGGTTTGTCGGCATGGAAATTTTTGGCAAGGCCATCGATGAACTTTCTCCATCAGACGCCGGGCAGCGTTGCGCGGACGCCGTACAGCCCTATATCCAGATGTTGCGTTCCACGTATGAAGAAATATAAGGATATCCGTTCCGTCGGATCACCTCCCGCGCCGTAGCGGCCGATCTTTTTCACGGCGCAACGCGCCGCATGATTCAATAGGGAAATAATAGGGGACAGACCACGATTAATTTCCTTTCCATCCATTCTTTCCCTCTCATTCAGAACTGTAGCTTGGGTAGGCGAAGCGCAACCCGACGATCGTTCATCAAGCCAAGTGGCGCTTCGCACCGGGGGAGCGGACGGACGAATGTCGGGTTGCGCCGCTGCGCGGCTTATCCAACCGTATAGATTGGGGTGAGCAAAGCAAACCCCAACACAAAGCCCGTCAATCCTTCGATGCCGGGGTTCGCTTCGCTCGCCCGCAACCCCTGTAGGCTGGACATCGCCGCTGAATGTATCACTATTTCATCCAGGAACGCGCCAAAAGCACCCGTCCGCGCCGTCGATTTTGGTTCATCGTCGCCCCAAAATGGTGCGCCGGGATGCGGGCCGGCCGCCCAATCCCGGCTTTTCGTGGGTTTGTTCGGCTGGCACGCTTCCTGCTGCTCTGGTCGTGAGGCGAGGCTGCGGCCATGATCGGGAACCCGCGCCGTGGAGGGCGGGGGACCAAACGGGAGCTGGTTACGATGAAACCGACATTCTTCAATGAAATGCACGATACGGACGGCGCGGTGCGGCCGCATTACGGAGCCTATGCCGACTGGCTGGCGGGGACGCGGGAGGAGATCATCGCGCGCAAGCGGGCCGAGGCCGACCTCGCTTTCCATCGCGAGGGAATCACCTTCGCCGTCTATGGCGAGGAGGCCGGCAAGGAACGCCTGATTCCCTTCGACATCATCCCGCGCATCATTCCCGGCGACGAATGGCGGCAACTCCAGGAGGGCTTGCGCCAGCGGGTCAAGGCGCTCAACGCCTTCCTGCGCGACATCTACCACGACCAGGAGATCCTCGCCGCCGGGCGCGTTCCGCGCGAGCAGGTGATCGAGAACGCCCAGTACCGCCCGGAGATGAAGGGCGTGGATGTCGCCGCCGGCATCTACGCGCACATCGCCGGCGTCGACCTGGTGCGCGCCGGAGCGGGGGAGTATTACGTGCTGGAGGACAACCTGCGCGTTCCGTCGGGCGTGTCCTACATGATCGAAGACCGCAAGATGATGATGCGGCTTTTTCCCGAGCTCTTTTCGCGCCACAAGATCGCTCCGGTGCAGCATTACCCGGACCTGCTGCTGGAGAACCTGCGCACCGTCGCGCCGCGCGGCGTCGAGGATCCGACCGTGGTCTGCCTTACGCCGGGCGCCTACAACAGCGCCTATTTCGAGCACACTTTCCTGGCGCAGCAGATGGGCGTCGAACTCGTCGAGGGACGCGACCTGTTCGTCGAGGACGACGCCGTCTATATGCGCACCACGCAAGGCCCCCGGCGCGTCGATGTGATCTACCGCCGTCTCGACGACGATTTCCTCGATCCGCTGGCCTTCCGCAAGGATTCGATGCTCGGCGTCCCCGGCTTGCTCGCCGCCTACCGCGCCGGGCGCGTGACCCTGGCCAACGCCATCGGCGCCGGCGTCGCCGACGACAAGTCGATCTACCCCTACGTGCCGGAGATGATCCGCTTCTACCTGGGCGAGGAACCGATCCTCAACAACGTGCCGACCTACCTGCTGAGGAAACCCGAGGATCGGGCCTACGTGCTCGGACACCTGCCCGAACTGGTGGTCAAGGAAGTCCACGGCGCCGGCGGCTACGGCATGCTCGTCGGCCCAAGCTCGACGCGCGAAGAGATCGAGACCTTCCACCGGCGCATCGTCGCCGAGCCGGAAAAATACGTCGCCCAGCCGACGCTGGCGCTGTCCAACTGTCCCACCTTCGTCGAATCGGGCGTCGCGCCGCGCCACGTCGACCTGCGTCCCTTCGTTCTCTCCGGCAAGCACATCGAGATGGTGCCCGGCGGCCTGACGCGCGTCGCGCTGCGCGACGGCTCGCTGGTGGTGAACTCGTCGCAGGGCGGCGGCACCAAGGACACCTGGGTGCTGGAAGACTAACGGAAGACCGACGCAAGACCGACGCAAGACTGACGAGCGCCACGCGCAGGGAGAGCCATCATGCTGAGCCGCACCGCCGATCACCTCTACTGGATGTCGCGCTACATCGAACGCGCCGAAAACCTGGCCCGCCTGCTCGACGTCACCCACCAGATGTCGCTGGTGCCCAAATCGGTGCACACCGAAAACCAGAACTGGGGCGCGATTCTCACGCTCAACAGCGTGGAAGACCGCTTCGCGGAGTCCTACGGCGAGGTCAACGCCGAAAACGTCCTGCGCTTCATGCTCCTGGACGCGGACAACATTTCCTCGATCTACGCCTGCCTGCGCGCCGCGCGCGAGAACGCCCACGCGGTGCGCGGCACGCTCACCTCGGAGACCTGGGAAAGCTGCAACACGACTTGGCTGGAGGTGCGCAACCAGCGCTTCGAACACATCATCGGCACCGGCATCGTCCAGTTTCTCGAATGGGTCAAGCTGCGCACGGCGCTGATCCGCGGCGTCATCTTCAGCACCATGCTGCAGGACGAGGCGCATCACTTCATCCGTCTCGGCAACTACATCGAACGCGCCGACAACACCGCGCGCATCCTCGACGTGAAGTACCACGCGCTCGACGGCCGTGGCGACGAGGACGACGCCAGCGACTTCTACCAGTGGGGCGCCCTGCTGCGCTCGCTATCCGCCTTCGAGGTCTACCGCAAGGTCTATCGCGACGCCATCACCCCGACGCGGGTCGCCGAACTGCTGATCCTGCGTCTCGACATGCCGCGCTCGCTGCACGCCTGCGTGCGCGGCGTCGTGCAGGTCCTCGAAGCGGTCAGGAATGAGCAGTCCGCCGCAACCGAGCGTCTCGCCGAAACGCTGCACACCCAAATCCACCAGGCCCATATCGACGGCATCTTCAAGCACGGCCTGCACGCCTACCTGACCGAATTCATGGACCGCATCTACGAACTGGGCGACGGCATCAGCCGCGATTTCCTGGTTCCAGAAGACAGATGACAGGGTTCAGAGGTCAGAAGGCAGAGGACAGAAGGCAGAGGACAGAAGACAGTAATATTTGCGGGCGCGAAGCGCCCGGTAACTGACTGTCCTCTGTCCTCCGTCTTCTGTCCTCTGAAATTCACCCCCGCTTCACCGCAAGCTCATTTTCCCTTCCCGCGCCGTTCACCTGCCGCTTTTAGGATGGCGTCACTTTTTCAAAGGAGAATGAGATGTCACGAGAACTTCTGACGCTGTTGGCGCAACGGGTCGGCGAACGTTTTTCGGCGGATGTGGCGCGCGTCGCGGCGCTGCCGCTGCCGGATCTTCCCCGGACGCTGGGGAAATGCCTGTCTTCCGGCTGCCAGGTGGCTTCTACCTGCTTCATGGCGCTGGCCGTGCTGCTCGCGCCGGCGGCGCAGGGGCGGGCGGGGGACGCGCCGGACGGCCTGGATGGCCTGGATCGGGGAGACCGGGTGGGCAGCCCGTATTTTTACCTGCCGGGCGGGCATTCCGCGGTCGATGCCTTGCCGCTCAAGTCGACCGAGGTCGAGGTGCGCGTCGCCGGGGTGATCGCCGAGGTGACGTTGACGCAGGTCTATAAAAACGAGGGGACGCGCCCGATCGAGGCGAAGTACGTCTTCCCCGGCTCGACGCGCGCCGCGGTGCATGCGATGACGGTGAGCCTGGCGGATCGCTCGATCGAGGCGCGCCTCCGCGAAAAGGAAGGGGCGAAGCAGGAATACGAGCAGGCGAAGGAGGCGGGCCAGACCGCCGCCCTGCTCGAACAGCAGCGGCCCAACGTGTTCCAGATGAACGTCGCCAACATCCTGCCCGGCGACGACGTGCGCGTCGAACTCCATTACAGCGAGTTGCTGAACGCGGAGGACGGGCGCTACCGCTTCGTCTTTCCCGCCGTGGTCGGCCCGCGCTACGACAGCCCGAACGACCGGCAAGCGGCGGCGGGCGGGAACGGCTGGGCGGCGCAGCCGACCTTGCCGGAAGGGATGGATTCTCCGGCGAACTTCAATATCCGCCTGCGCCTCGATACGCCGATTTCCATCAAGGAAGTCGCCTCGTCCTCGCACGAGATCGAACTGCGGCGGCCCGGCGAGCGGAGCGCCGAGGTGGTCCTGGCGAAGGCGCGGCGGGCCGCCAATAACCGCGATTTCATCCTCGATTACCGCCTGGCCGGGGACGCGGTCGAATCCGGCGTGATGCTCGTGCGCGGGCCGGGCAAGGGTGGGGACGCGAACGGGAATGGGGTTGGAGATAGGGATCGAGAGGAAGAAAACTTTTTCCTGGCGATGATCGAGCCGCCCAAGGCCGTTCCGGCGCGCGTCATCGTGCCGCGCGACTACATTTTCGTGGTGGATGTTTCCGGCTCGATGCACGGTTTTCCGCTCGACACCGCCAAGACATTGCTGCGCGAACTGATCGGCGGCCTGCGTCCGAGCGACAGCTTCAACGTCATGCTGTTTTCCGGCGGCAGCGATCTATTGCATCCGCGTTCCGTGCCCGCCACGCGGGACAACATCGACCGCGCCCTGCGACTGATCGAGCTCAACGAAGGCGGCGGCGGCACGGAACTGATTCCGGCCTTGCGCCGGGTCTACGCGCAGGCCAAACCGGCGGACGTGTCCCGCACCGTGGTGATCGTCACCGACGGCTACGTGAACGTGGAGAGCGAAGCCTTCAGCCTGGTGCGCCGCAACCTGGACCAGGCCAACGTGTTCGCCTTCGGCATCGGTTCCGCGGTCAACCGGCATCTGATCGAAGGGTTGGCGCGCGCCGGCATGGGCGAACCCTTGGTGATCACCGATCCGGCGCAGGCTCCGGCGCAGGCGGAACGCTTCCGCCGGATGATCGCCTCGCCGGTGCTCACCGGCGTGCGCGCCCGCTTCGCCGGGGTGAAAACCCAGGACGTCGTGCCGCAAGCCGTGCCCGACGTGCTCGCCGAACGGCCGGTGGTGCTGTTCGGCAAATGGCGCGACGACGAAGCGCCGGGGCCGAGGCAACTGGTGCTGGAAGGCCAGCGCGCCGACGGCCCCTACCGGCAGACGCTGCCGCTGCTCGAAGCCCTGGACGGCAACGCGGAACGTTTTTCCGCGCTGCGCCGCCTATGGGCGCGGCAACGCATCGCCGATCTCTCCGACCAGGAAAACCTGATGGGCGACGGCTCGCTGCGCGAGGCGATCACCGCGCTCGGCCTCGAATACAGCCTGCTCACGCAATACACCAGCTTCGTCGCGGTCGACGAGCGCGTGCGCAACCCGAGTCCGGGCGACAGCGCGACCGTCGACCCGCCGCAGCCCTTGCCGCAGGGCGTCGGTCCCCTGGCGGTCGGCGGCGCTTACGTGCCGGGCACTCCCGAGCCGAAGACGCTGGGCGCGCTGCTGCTGACGCTTTCGATGCTGGCCGCGCTGGCGCGCCGCTTATCCAAGCAATCCCGGCAATCCCGGCCGCGCCGCCGCGCGACCCGCGACCCGGAACACGACGGGAGCATCGTGGCATGAACAGGCCCGGCGTCGACCGCCTGGCGCGCCGGCTCGACCGCTGTCCCGCGGCGGTCTGGCTGGCGCTGCTGGGCGCGGCCGCGTGGCCGCAGTTCGTGTGGATGGCGCGGCGCATGCTCGACGGCTCCGACGATCCGCTCGGCGTCGTGGCGCTGGCGGCGCTGGCGCTCGCCGGCTGGCGTCAGCGCCGGCGTTTGCGCCGCGCGCCGCGCCCGGCGTGGTTTGGCGGCGCATTGCTGCTCGCGGCGCTGGCCAGCGTCGCCTGGCAGACGCTGCCGCCGCTGTTCGCGGCCTTGCTGGCCTTGCTGGGATTCGCCGCCGGGATGCTGTCGCTGTTTCCCGGCGGCGTCGCCAGCGCCCCGGTACTCGGGCTGGCGGCGCTGTCGCTGCCGCTGATGGCCTCGCTGCAATTCTACGCGGGCTACCCCTTGCGTCTCTTGACCGCCGAATTCTCCCGCTGGCTGCTGTTTGCCGCACACCAGGTCGAGCGTGACGGCGTGGCCTTGCGGGTCGACGGGCAACTGGTGCTCGTCGACGCCGCGTGTTCCGGCGTGCAACTCGTCTGGCTCGGCTATTTCACCGCCTGCGCCGCCGCCCTGCTCGGCGGATGCGGCGACCGCCGCTTTCTGCGCCGCCTGCCCGTCGTCGGCGGCCTGGTGCTCGCCGGCAACGTCCTGCGCAACACCGCCCTGGTCGCCCTGCAAGCCGACGGCCAAGCCGTCGCCGCGTGGTTCCACGAAGGCGTCGGACTGCTCACGCTGGGCGCCGTCTGCGCGCTGGTTTTCCGGCTGATGCGGGGCCGCGCTCCGGAAAGCGCTGATAAGCTGTTTGCGAACTTCTCTGGGAGCGCGGGGCACCCGCTCCGCAACAGCGATGGCAGTGTCATGGCGCGGGTCAAAAGCGTGGTGAGTGCCCCGCGCTTCCAGAGGTGGTTCGGGGAGAGGTTTTCATGATGGGCTTGTGCAAGATACCCGCGCTCCCAGAGAGAAGATCGCAAACCGCTTCTGAATGCGAGTCGCCATGAGCCCGCTATTCTCCCGCTCCCGCCTGCTCAAGCTGTTGGCGGCGCTGCTGCTGCCCGCCTGCGCGCTCTGGAACGCTGTCGATGTCCGCGGCGCCGGCCCGCCGGACGCCGCCGCGCCCAAGGCGGACAGCGCCGTCGAATGGCCCGCCGCGTGGCGGGGCCGGCGCTTGCGCCCGCTGGCGCTGTCGGCGGTCGAACAACGCTTCGCGCAAGGCTTTCCGGGCAAGATCGCCCGCCTGACCGACGGCCGGAACATGCTGGTCTGGCGGCACGTCGCGCGTCCCACCCGGATGCTGCACCCGGCAACCGACTGCTACCGCGCCCTGGGCTGGCGCATTCATGGCGAGCATCTCGAACAGTTGGAAAACGGACGGCAAGGCGAACGCTGGCGCTGTTTCGTCGCCGAACAGGCGCGCGAAGGCGCGCGCCTGCGCGTCTGCGAGCGCATCGAGGACCGCGCCGGGCAGGGATTCACCGACGCCTCCGCTTGGTATTGGGCCGCCATCACCGGCCAATCCGCCGGGCCGTGGCGAGCGGTAACGGTGGCGAGTCCCTGGCCGGGTTGAGAGATCTTCCCTCTGGGAACGCGGCAAGGTCATCGCACCAGGTGACGTCGTTGGCATCGCGGCGATTTTCCTGGGGCGCGGGTCTCCGGCCCTACGGGATTCGGGGAACTGGCGGGAAGTGCGCGCCTTTCTGGGAGCGGGGGGCACCAGCCCCGTACGGCGGTGGCGTGAGTCCCACCGTTGTTGCGGGGCAGAAGCCCCGCGCTCCCAGGGGTTCCCATGTCGCGCGCCGAGCCGGTGAACGGTTTTCGTGGGGCGGGAAAGCGAAGCGCCTCCCGCCAATCCCTTTTTACGGCGCAACGCGCCGCACGATATAAGCGGCGGCTACGCCGCCGGAGAGAACGACCGGCGGGAGGCGCTTCGCTTTCCCGCCCTACGGGGTGCGCCAACGGTTTTGCGCCAACGTCCAGGTGAGTCGGAGATCCGCGCCCCATGAAAATCACCACGATGCCAACGACGCCACAGAGTGCGATAGCCCCGCCGCGCTCCCAGAGAAGATCGCGAACAGATCCTCAGAGCACCTGATTGACCAGCCGGTCGGCGCGCACGCGCGCCAGGCGCTTGAGCAGCCGCTGCACCGGCTCCGGATAGGCTTCGACGGGCTCCAGGGCTTCGTGGCCCGGAAGCCGCTGCGTGTGCGCCAATACCCGCTCCAGTTCGGCGCGGTGCCATCCGGTCAGCAACTGGTTCGGATCGTGGATCAGCAGCCCGTTTTCCAAGTCGAGCCGCCAGGCGCGCGGATTGATGTTGTTGCCGGTCAGCAGCGCGTAGCGCTCGTCGACCAGCAATCCCTTGAGATGGAAGCTGTTGTCGTCGTGCCGCCAGACGCGCACTTCGA
>JAISQQ010000153.1 GCA_031274075.1 Accumulibacter sp. | reverse complement strand
GGAAGGCGCTGCGCTTTTCCGCCCTACAGGGAGCGCCAAAGGTTTGGCGCCAACGCCCCGGCAGGCCGGAGACCCGCGCACCGGGAAAATCACCAAGATGCCAACGACGCCACAGAGTGCAATGGCCTCGCCGCGCTCCCGGAGAAGATCGCAAACAGGTTCTCGGTTACCCGGAGCTTTGCGCCCGCAAGAATTACTGGCACAAGTAAAAGGCCGTCGTCCCGGCGAAGGCCGGGAGCCGGTTCGTTGCTCAAAATTCCGGGATTCCGACAATCAAGGAAATGACGGGATGGACGCCGCGTCACGAGTTCAGCGGTATCGCTGATTGCATGATTGTTTGACAACGTATGAACATGGAACTACATTATTGTGACAATGTATGTAAAAAGGAGCAAATCATGGCGCAAACGATCTTGACCGTTCGCATGGAGCGGAAGGTGAAAGAAGCGTTTGATGCTTTTTGCGCGGAAGTGGGGATGAATGCTTCCGTGGCGGTGAACCTGTTTGCCAAGACCGTCATTCGCGAACGGCGCATTCCTTTTGAAATCGCTGCGTCTACCGATGCCGACCCGTTTTTCAACATCGCCAACCAAGAACGTCTAAGCCGCTCACTTGCGCAACTGAACGCAGGCAAAGGCACGGCACATGAGCCGATCGAGCTTGAGGATGCGTAAAATATGGTCAGACGAAGCGTGGGAAGATTATCTTTACTGGCAAGGTCAGGATAAAAAAACCTTGAAACGCATCAATAATAATAGGGGACAAATAATAATAGGGGACAGACCACGATTAATTCCCAGCAAGCATAGGTTGGGGTGAGCGAAGCGAACCCCAACACACAGCCGATAGACTTCGATGTTGGGGTTCGCAAGCTCACCCCAACCTATACGAACTGTCCCTATTATTGCCGTGTGGCGCGTTGCGTAACATGGAAAGAACCTGGGAGCGCGGGGCTTCTGCCCCGCAACAGCGGTGGTATCGCTCTCCCGGTCATTGCGGGGCGGAAGCCCCGCGCTCCCAGCGAAACCGTCGCTGTTTTCACGTGCACGGGTCTACTTTACGTTCATGGAGAGAGTGCGATGCCCTGGGCACCCGCCCCGCTTTTGACCCGCGCCATGACACTGACGCCGCTGTTGCGGGGCTGGCGCCCCGCGCTTCCAGAGGTGGCTCGAAGAGAGGCTTTCATAATGGGCTTGTGTCAGATACCCGCGCTTCCAGAGAGAAGAGTTTCTCAGGCCCGCGCCCCGACCAGCGCCGCCAGTGTCTCCCGCGCGCCCCGCTCGTGCAACAGCCGCAGGGCCGCCTCATAGGGTTCGCGGAATCGCGGGTCGTCCGCGACCTCGCCGAACAGTTCGCGATCGCGGATGAACGCGGCCGGGTCTTCGCCGTAGCGCCGCGCCGCCGCGCCAACGCGCCCGGCCAGCCGGTCTGCCACCTCGATCGGCGCCCCGGCCTCATCGACGCCCTCGGCGTACCGCGCCCAACTGGCCACGATCGCCGCCGACAGTTCCACTGGCCGCCCGGCCGCCAGGTTCTCGCGGACCACCGGCATCAGCCACTTCGGGATCCGGTCCGAGGAGTCGGCGCACAGCCGCGCCACGGTGTCGGCCACATGGGCGTTGCTGAACCGTTCGATCAGCCGCCGCTTGTACGCTTCCAGGTCTACGCCGGGCACCGGCGCCAGGGTCGCCGTCGCCTCGTCGTCCATGTAGCGCAGGAGGAAACGCGAGATCAGCGGGTCGTTCACGGCATCGTGCACGGCCCTGTAGCCGGCCAGATGGGCGAAGTAGCACAGACCCTGGTGGCTGGCGTTGAGCAGGCGCAGCTTCATCAGCTCATACGGTTCGACATCGGCCACGATCTGGATCCCGGCCTGCTCATAGGGCGGCCGCCCGGCGGTGAAAGCGTCCTCCAGCACCCACTGGGTGAAGTCCTCGCAGGTCACCGGCCATTCGTCGACGACGCCGTAGCGCTGGGCGATGTCGGCCCGGTCGCCGTCGGTGGTGGCCGGCGTGATGCGGTCCACCATCGAGTTCGGGAAGGCGACACGGGCATCCATCCAGTCGGCCAGGCCCGGATCGAGCGCCCTGGCGTAGGCGGTGAAGCCGCGCCGCGCCATCGTCCCGTTGCCTTGGACGTTGTCGCAGCTCATCACGGTGAAGGGGACGATACCGCGTTCGCGCCGCAGCCGCAGGGCGGCCACCACCAGCCCGAACACGGTTCCCGGGCGCTCGGGGTGCGTCAGGTCCGCGGCGACGGCGGGGCCTGCCAGGTCGAATTCGCCGGTCACCTGGTGGAAGTTGTAGCCGCCTTCGGTGATGGTCAGCGAGACGATGCGCACGGCCGGATCGGCCAGGTGTTCGACCGCCGCGGCCGGATCGTCCGGCGCGTAGACATAGTCGACGATCGACCCGATCACGCGCACGTCGCGACGCCCGTCGGGGTACTTCACGACGAGCGTATACAGCCCGTCGGAGGCCGTCAGGACATCGCGCATCCGGGCGTCGGCGGGCATGACGCCCATCCCGCGGATGCCCCAGTCCAGGGCCTCGCCCTGGTTCATCAGCGCGTCCAGGTACATGGCCTGGTGGGCGCGGTGGAAACCGCCCACGCCGAAATGGACGATGCCGGCCCTCACCCTGGTGCGGTCGTAGGACGGGCGTTGGACCTCGGCGGGGAGGTGGGCGAGGGTCGCGTTGCTGAGTTTCATGAGGGTTCCTTTTCTGTGTGA
>JAISQQ010000107.1 GCA_031274075.1 Accumulibacter sp. | reverse complement strand
TCCACCGCGTCGACCATGCGGCGTTTCCATTCCTTGTAGCCGACCCACTTGGCCTTGCCGGGGCAGATGATGTTGAAGAGCCTTTCGTTCAAGACCTCGATGTCCATGGTGATGCTGGTCAGGCCGGTTTCGTCGTAGAGGCGCCGTAGCTGGTCTTTGCTCAGGGCGGTGCAGAGAAGCTGCGAGGGGAATTTCCGGGTGGCGAAGTTTTCGCCGACGGCCTTGAGGATTTCGATGTAGAAATCGACTTCCTTGTCAAAAGGCTTCTTGCCGCGAAAGTCGGAGCCGGAGGTGAGGAAAACGGCGGTGAACCTTCCTTTTTCCTTCAAGGCTTCGCGCACGGTCTCGGACACGTCGCGCGGATCGAGCCGCGTCTGCATCTTGATTTCGGAGCGCTGCTGCTTGAGGTTGTTGACGATGTCGCAGAAACCGCAGCCACCGCCGCCTTTCTCGCTCCAGAAATGGCAAAAGCGGTTGGGCGTGATGTACAGCCTTTGCGGACGGCTGCCGATGACGTTCTGCATGAGAACGCCGCGGGAGGTTCTTTTGCCGTAGTAGTCGGGCTTATCCCAGTAGAATATTTCTTCGAGTTCCTTGCCTTTGTCCAGCAGGATCAGCTTGCCGCCGATCTGGTCGACGATATAGGGGTCGTTGTCTTCCAGCGGCGTCGGCGTGGTCAGCACCAGGGTTCCGTCGCGCAGGATGAAGGCTTCCGGGCGGTAGCTCAGCTTGCCGTCGCGGGTGCCGAAGATATGCGTGCCGCCGGTTTGATGCCGCGCCGGGTCGAGGGCTTGCAGCGCTCTCTCGGTGTAGTACGCCCCGCGCCGGTGAAGGTCGATCTTCAGCATGACGAGCCGGGGAAAGCCGGGGTATTTCGCCGCCACCTCGTCGAAGCTCGATGCGCCGCGCTGTGTCTTTGCCATCAGGGCGTCTCCTCGTGCTTCGCCAGCCGGTCCAGGTGCGTAAAATACGCGCGCCGCGCCGTCTCCTCGGCGACCCTCGTCCCCAGGCTCTGGTCGCTTGCGGCGACGGGTTTCATGATCCATACGGTCGCCAGGTCGAGATCTCTTTCCCTTTGCGCTTCCTCGTAGTAGCGCTGGAATTCCTTGCCGCAGACGAGCGCGCGCGTGGGATGCGCGGCGACGGCAAAGCTCTTTTCATCGGGCCGGACAATCAGGATGACGACGTCCTTTTCGAACCACAGGCTCCGGGTCATGTAGCGGTTGGTGCGCGAGGATTCGAGATATTCCAGGTAGATGATGTTTCCTTCCGAATAACGCAGGGAGCTTTTCACTACCGGGTGCGGAAGACCCTGCTCGTCGACGGTGACGAGAATCTTCACGCTGGCTGCATCGTTCAGGAGTTCTAGAATTTCATTCCCCACTTTACGACCGTCCTCTCTTCGATGAATTTGAAAACGACGCCTTCCACCAGCACGCCGATGATGATGACTGTCAACAGGCCCGCGAACACGAGGTTGATGTCGAGCTGGTTTTTCTTTTCGTAGATGAACCAGCCTAAGCCGCCGCTGCCCGAACTCACGCCGAAGACGAGTTCCGCCGCGATGAGCGTGCGCCAGGAAAAGGCCCAGCCGACTTTCAGCCCGGTCAGGATGTGGGGAAACGCCGCGGGAACGAGAATCCTGAAGACGAAGGCCAGGCCCGCGAGTTCGTAGTTCTTGCCCACCATGCGCAGGGTATTGCTGACGCCCATGAAGCCGGCATAGATGTTCAGCGCCACCGGCCAGCATACCGCGTGGACGATCACGAAGATGATGCTTGGATACCCCAGGCCGAACCACAGCAGGGCCACCGGCAAAAGCGCGATGGCGGGAAGCGGATTGAACATCGAGGTCAGGATTTCCAGGAGATCCGTCCCGGGGCGCGTGGTGATGGCCAGGACCGTGAGCAGTCCGGCCAGGAGCACGCCGCCCGAATAGCCGACCACGATGACGCGCAGCGAAGTCGTCATGCGCAGGGGCAGCTCTCCGCTGCGGACGACTTCCGCCAGCCCGCTCATCGTATCCGCCAGGGAAGGAAACATCAGCGGGTTGTCGATATAGGCCGAATAGAACTGCCAGGCCAGGGCGAGGAAAAGCAAGAGAACGATTTTCCGCAGCGCGGAAATGTTGTACAGCTTCTCGTACAGCGAAAGCTTTCGCTTCACGTCTTCGGGAATATCCGTTTCCGCGCTAGATGACATAGTCCATGTCCCTGAAAAGAATCCGCGTGATCCTCTCCTTCAGGCCGGCGAATTCGAGATGACTATTTGCCTCGCGCCGCGTCCAGTCGAGCTCGAACTCGTCGACGATCCGGCCCGGATGCGGCGAAAGCACGATGATGCGCGTCCCCAGCGTGATCGCCTCGTCGATCGAATGCGTCACGAAAACCAGGGTGAATTTCGTTTCGGCCCACAGTTCCAGAAGCTCTTCCTGCATTTTCTGCCGCGTCAGCGCGTCGAGCGACGCGAAAGGTTCGTCCATCAGGATGATTTTCGATTTGAGCGCCAGGCAGCGGGCAATCGCCACCCGCTGTTTCATGCCTCCCGACAGGGCGTGCGGATACGTGTCGCCGAATTTGCCCAGGTTCACTTTCTTCAACAGGGCCGTGGCTTCTTCCACCGCCTCGTCGCGGCCGAGCTTGCGCGTTTGCCGGATGGCGAAAACGATGTTTTCGAGCGCCGTCTTCCAGGGCAAAAGCTGGTCGAATTCCTGGAAAACGATCGCCCGGTCCGCGCCGGGCTTCTTGATCTGGCCGCCGTTGAGCGTAATGGAGCCGCCGGCCGGCTTCAGGAAACCGCCGATCGCTTTCAGGATGGTCGATTTGCCGCAGCCCGACGGCCCGAGCAAAATGAGCCGATCCGATTCCCTGACCGCGAAGGAAATATCCCGGGTCGCCGTTATCAGATAACGCGCCGTCTTGTATTGCAGGGTAAGCTTCCTGACCTCCAGAAAAGGCTCGTCGTCGTCGTGAACCGCGGTGCCGGCCATGTCCTTATTCGAAGACCTTCGGGAAAAACAGATCCCTTTCGCTGGGTTTGCTCTTGATCGTGCCGATCTCGTAGAGGAAGTCGCTGTAGGCCGTCACGTTCAGCGGCCGGGTCGAATACACGCTGTCGGGTTTACTGATGATCGTCTCGATCAGCTCGACGGGCTCCTTGGATTTCGATACTTCCAGGTACAGCCGCGCCGCCTCGTTTTTATTCGCCGCGATCCAGTCGTTCGCCTCGTTCAGGGATTGGATGATGAGCGCGACGAGCTTCGGATTGGCGTCGTAGAATTTCGCCGAAGTCGTCACCAGGTTGGCCGTGTGCTTGCCGAAGAGATCGTAGGAACTCAATACCTGGTGGATATTCGGATTCTGCTGCTCCAGGGTGATGTACGGTTCGAAGGTCAGGTGTCCGGTGATTTCCGACCTGCCGGAGGTGAGGGCGATGAGCGCGTCGGGATGCGGCAGCGCGACGGTCAGCGGATCGAGCCGGGCGAATTCCTTCGGCCCGAATTCCCGGGCGGCCGCGATTTGCAGGGTGATCGCCTGGATCGAAACCTTCACCGAGGGCAGCGCGATTTTGTCCTTTTCCGTCAAATCCTTGATCGTCCTGACCTTGGGGTTCGAGGTGTTGAGCACGATGGGCGACTGGTTGAGGCTGGCAAGAAGCTTCGCCGCGCCTTTTGTCTTGTCCCACAGGATGACCGCCGGCGCGACGCCGCCGGAAATGAGATCGACATTTCCCGAAAGAAGCGCGTCGTTGGCGGGCGCGCCTCCCGCGAAAGTGATCCATTCCACCGTAAGCTCGCCAAGCCCCGCCTCCCTGGCGTTTTTCTCCAGCAGCTTGCGTCCTTCGAGCACGACCAGGGGCAGGTAGCCCAGGCCGTACTGCTTGCTGATGCGCAGCCGGGTCTGTTCGGCGGCGTAGGCGCCGGGCGCGGCGACGAACAGCGACAAAACGATGGCCAGCAGTCGGGTGCTGATGTTCATGACTTTCTCCATGTCAAATGCTTCTTTCAAAAAGGCGCGGATAGTGGATATGGGCCATGGCCCGCCGCGCCGGCAAACGCGAGCTTCTTCATCGGCAGGCGACGAGCGCCGGCGCCGGATGACGGATAAATCTATCAAGCCGCGTCGAGGCGGCGAACGATTTGTTTCTTATTTCGATATACGCCAAAATGCGCGGCGGAAAAGGCGATACTTTCCGGGAAGCTCTTGGCGATCTTGTCTGGGAGCGCGGGGCACCCGCCCCGCAACAGCGGCGGCGGTGTCATGGCGCGGGTCAAATGCGGGGCGGGTGCCCCGCGCTCCCAGAGAGAAAATCGCAAACCCGCTCCAACTTGAAACCTCTTCTTTCAGAGGGATAATCCGGCTTGGGGGAGACATAGACTCTTCCATGCTATTCGTCCGGCGGCGCCGGGCGTGATCGAAACGTCAAAAACCATGTCCAGGCACCTGTTCGTCGACATTTCCGCGCACGGTTTCGGCCATCTGGCGCAAGCCGCGCCGGTTCTCAACGCGCTGGCGCGGCGGCTTCCCGGTCTGCGGCTGACCATCCGCTCCGGCCTGCCGCTGGAAAAGATGCGCTCGCGGATCGACGCGCCCTTCGCGGCCTTGTCCGGGCACAGCGATTTCGGTTTCGTGATGGTCGACGCCATGCGCATCGACCGCGCCGCCAGCGGCGCGGCGTATCGCGCCTGGCACGCCGATTGGGAGCATCGGGTCGCCGCCGAAGCGGCCTTCCTGCGCGATCTTTCGCCCGACCTGGCGCTCAGCGACGTGGCCTACCTGCCGCTGGCCGGCGCGGCGCGGGCGGGGATTCCCGCGCTGTCGATGTGTTCGCTCAACTGGGCCGATCTCTTTGCCCACGTCTTCGGCGGCGAGGCATGGGCCGGGCCGATCCATGAACAAATCCTGGCGGCCTACCGCGGCGCGGAATGCTTCATCCGGCTGACGCCGGCGATGCCGATGCCCGGCCTGGCGAACACGCGCGCGGTCGCGCCGGTGGCGGCGCTGGGCCGCGACCGGCGCGCCGAATTGCGCCGGCGGATCGGCGCGCCGGCCGGCGAGCGCGTCGTGCTGATCGCCTTCGGCGGCTTCGACAAGGATCTGCACACCGCCCGTTGGCCGGTGACGCCGAAGCTGCGTTATCTGGCGCCGCAAAGCGGGGCCGCCGCGCGCGGCGACATGACCGCGCTGGAGCCGCTGCGCATGCCTTTCACCGACCTGCTGCGCTCCGTCGACGCCGTGCTCACCAAACCGGGCTATGGCACGTTTACCGAAGCCGCGTGCAACGGCGCGCCGGTGCTTTACGTCCGCCGCGACGACGACTGGCCCGAACAGGATTGCCTGATCGCGTGGCTGGAGAAGAATGCCCGCTGCCGGGAAGTGGCCTCCGCCGCGCTGACGCGCGGCGAGCTGGGCGAGGACCTCGAACGGCTGTGGCGCCAGCCCAGGCCGCAAGCGCCGCGTCCCCAGGGCGCGGAGCAAGCCGCCCGCCTGATCGCCGCCTATCTGCCGTAGTTGAGCAGTCCGGCTTTCAGTTCCAGCAGGTCCAGCGGGGAGAAGGGGACGAAGCGCCCTTCCAGGAACTGGCCGTCGAGCTCGAGCACGCAGGTTCCCGCCGAACAGCGGACGACCAGGCCATTGACCGAATAGCAGCGCTCGGCTTCGCCCAGGCGAATGTCGATGATCAGCGCGTCGCCTTCGCGCAGGACCGGCGCCGGCCCATGCTCGTCCAGCCGCAGGCGTACCTCGGCGTCGGAAACGTCGACCAGGGTGCACCAGCCGTTGTGGTTTTCCACCGGGAAAAACACCGTCACCGGCACGTTGATCCGGGTACGCGGCTTGCGGCGCTGGTCGGAGACCGACAAAGTGGCGAGGTCCGGCGTCAGCAAGACCATGTTCCTGTGCGCGTAAGGACCGTCGCGCAGGACGATCTGCCGGGCGACCTCGGTATCGACCGTCGAAACGCCCTTCACGCCGGCGTTCGAAATCAGCGAAATGCTGTTCCCGGCGCTGAATTGCCCGCTACGGCTGAGTTGGGCGCGGCGCATGTAGTCCAGCTTCATCTCCAGGTCCGAGGTATCCGGAACCAGCAACTGGAAGGCGCTCAACTTCGCGGCGGGCAGGCGGATCTTGCCCTCGTTGGCCCGGAGAACGGCCGGCAGGCCGTCCCGGTCCCTCTCGATCGACTCCATCGAATAGAGGAAAAAGCCGTTGGCGCAGTAGGCGACGATCAGCGTATCGAGGACGATGTCCTGGTTGAATTCCGGGTAATAACGCAATTTCTTGCCGATCGGGAAGAACTCGATCAGCGCCCTGATCCGGTCAAGGTCGATTTTCCCCCCGCCCTGCGCGGTATAAGGGGCATCTTTGAGAGCGCCAAGGCTTTTGCCGAAAAGGCTTGCCAGCATGGTCCAGGTTCCAGCATGCATTCGTAATCCGGCGTACTGTACCGGAAAACGGGCGACGCGCCTATCCGAAGGACAGAAAACAGAAGGCAATCCAGTCACCGGGCGCTTCGCGCCCGCAAATATCACTGTCCTCTGTCCTCCGTCTTCTGTCCTCTGAACACTACAGCGGGAAACCGAAACGCCTGAGCAGCCGGGCCGTTTCATGGAGCGGCAGTCCCATCACGCCGCTATAGCTTCCGGAAAGATGTTCGACGAACATGCCGGCCCGGCCCTGGATGCCGTAGGCGCCGGCCTTGTCCATCGGGTCGCCGCTGGCTACGTAGCGCCGGATATCCGCCTCGTCGATCGTGCCGAAACGCACTTCGCTGACGGAAACGGCCGCTTCGACGGCATCTTCAAAAGCCACCGCGACGGCGCTCAGGACGCGGTGCGCGCGGCCGGAAAGACGGCGCAGCGTCTCCCGCGCACCGGCGGCGTCGACCGGCTTGCCGAGGATTTCGCCGTCGAGTTCGACCGTGGTGTCGGCGGCCAGCACCAGCCGCGGCGCCAGCCGGCACTCGCCGACGACGCTCCAGCCGCGTTCCGCCTTGGCGCGGGCGATCCGTTCGACATAGCG
>JAISQQ010000015.1 GCA_031274075.1 Accumulibacter sp. | reverse complement strand
GTAGTAGGCGTCGTAATAGCCATGCGAGAGCACGTAAGTGCCGATCAGGATGCGCCTTTTCACCTCGTCGCCGAAGCCCTGCGCGCGCGTCCTGGCGTACATGTCGGCGAGATCGGCGTATTCCGCCGCGCGATGGCCATAGCGCACGCCGTCGTAGCGCGACAGGTTCGAACTGGCCTCCGCCGAGGCGATCACGTAGTACGCCGCGATCGCCAGCTTCATGTTCGGCAGGCCGACCTCGACGATTTGCGCGCCGAGCCTGCGGTATTCGGCGAGGGCGTCCTCGACGCGGCGCATCACGCCGGCGTCGCAGCCTTCGCCGAAGAACTCCGCCGGCAGGCCGATCTTCAGGCCGTGCAGCGGTTTTTCCAGTTCGCGCGTGTAATCCTCGGGCGGGCGGGCGAGGCTGGTCGAATCGCGCGCGTCGAAACCGGCCATGAGCTTGAGCAGCAGGGCGCAGTCCTCGGCCGAACGCGCGATCGGGCCGCCCTGGTCGAGCGACGAGGCGTAGGCGATCATGCCGTAGCGGGAAACGACGCCGTAGGTCGGCTTGATTCCGGTCAGGCCGCACATCGCCGCGGGCTGGCGGATCGAGCCGCCGGTATCGGTGCCGGTCGCCGCCGGCGCGAGCCGGGCGGCCACCGCCGCGGCCGAGCCGCCCGACGAGCCGCCGGGAACGCGCCCAAGGTCCCAGGGATTGCGCGCCGGGCCGAAATACGAGGTCTCGGTCGACGAGCCCATGGCGAACTCGTCCATGTTCGTCTTGCCGAGGATGACCGCGCCGGCGGCATGGCAGCGTTCGATCACCGCGGCGTCGTAGGGAGCGACGAAATTGCCGAGCATCTTCGATCCGCAGGTCGTCAGCCAGCCCTCGGCGCAGAAAATGTCCTTGTGGGCCAGCGGCACGCCGGTCAGCGGCCCGGCTTCGCCCGCCGCGCGCCTTTGGTCGGCGGCCGCGGCCTGCGCCAGGGTCTTGTCCCGGTCGACGGTGATGTAGGCATTGAGGCGCGGATCGAGCTTCTCGATGCGCTCCAGATACAGCCGGGCCAGCTCGACCGACGAGATTTCCCTGGCCGCCAGGGCCTGCGATAGTTGTTTGAGCGTTTTTTCGATCATGGTCCGTGGAACGGCGGCATCGGAAAAGGCTCCGGCCGCGCGCTTCCCTCCTTGCCGTTATTCGATCACCCTGGGCACCAGATAAAGGCCCGCCTCGGTTTCGGGCGCCACGGCCTGGTACGACTCCCGGCGGTCGGTTTCGGTGACTTCGTCCTCGCGCAGGCGCTGCGCCACATCCTGCGCGTGCGCCATCGGCGCGACGCCGCGCGTGTCGACCGCCTGCATTTCCTCGATCAGGGAGAATATCCGGTTCAGGTGGCCGAGCGTGTTTTCCGCCTCGGCGTCGCTGATTTCGACGCGGGCGAGCCGGGCGATTCGCCGGACTTGTTCCAGGGTGAGCGACATGGCCGATAAATCAACACGATGTAAAATCGGGAAGTCACATAAGGTATCATAATTGCCTTGCCGTCCGCGGCCTTCTCGTACTTTTCCACGGATTGAAACGCATGTTCAGTTTTTTGCGCAGTTATTTTTCCAACGACCTGGCCATCGACCTCGGCACCGCCAACACCTTGATCTACGTGCGCGGCAAGGGGATCGTCCTCGACGAGCCTTCGGTCGTGGCGATACGCACCGAGGGCGGCCCGAACGCCCGCAAGACGATCCAGGCCGTCGGCCAGAGCGCCAAGGATATGCTCGGCAAGGCGCCGGGCGCGATCGCCGTCATCCGCCCGATGAAGGACGGCGTGATCGCCGACTTCAACGTCACCGAGCAGATGCTCAAGCAGTTCATCCGCAAGGTGCACGACTCGCGCCTGCTCTCGCCAAGCCCGCGCATCATCATCTGCGTGCCGTCGGGCTCGACCCAGGTGGAAAAACGCGCGATCCGCGAATCGGCGATCGGCGCCGGCGCCAGCCAGGTGTTCCTGATCGAGGAGCCGATGGCGGCGGCGATCGGCGCCGGCCTGCCGGTGTCCGAGCCGACCGGATCGATGATCGTCGACATCGGCGGCGGCACCACCGAGGTCGGCGTCATCTCGCTCGGCGGCATGGTCTATGCCGGTTCGGTGCGTATCGGCGGCGACAAGCTCGACGAGGCGATCATCAACTACATCAGCCGCAACTACAGCATGCTGATCGGCGAAAACACCGCCGAGAACATCAAGAAGAAAATCGGCTCCGCGTTTCCGGGCACCGACGTGCGCGACATGGAAGTCTCGGGCATCAACAAGGCCGAAGGCATCCCGCGCAAGTTCACCATCTCGTCGAACGAAATCCTCGAAGCGCTGACCGAACCGCTCAACAGCATCGTTTCGGCGGTCAAGTCCGCGCTCGAAAAAACGCCGCCGGAACTCGGCGCCGACATCGCCGACAAGGGCATGATCCTGACCGGCGGCGGCGCGCTGCTGCGCGACCTCGACCGCCTGCTGATGGAGGAAACCGGCCTGCCGGTGATCGTCGCCGAGGAACCCTTGACCTGCGTCGCGCGCGGCTGCGGCATGGCGCTCGAACGCATGGACAAGCTGGGCAGCATCTTCGCGTCAGAGTAAGGCGCGTGTTCAGTTTTCTGCGCGGCTACTTTCCCAACGATCTGGCGATCGACCTCGGCACCGCCAACACCCTGATCCACGCGCGCGGCAAGGGGATCGTCCTCGACGAGCCCTCGGTCGTGGCGATACGCACCGAGGGCGCGCGCAAGACGATCCAGGCCGTCGGCCGGAACGCCAAGGCGATGCTCGACGAGGCGCCGGACGCGATCACCGTCGTCCGCCCGATGAAGGACGGCATGATCGCCAATTTCACCGTCGCCGAGCAGATGCTCAAGCAATTCGTGCGCACGGCGCGCGACTCGCGCCTGCTCTCCCCAAGCCCGCGCGTCATCATCTGCGTGCCCTCGGACGCGACGCAGGTCGAACGCCGCGCGGTTCGTGAATTGGCGATCGGCGCCGGCGCCGGCCAGATATTCCTGATCGAGGCGACGATGGCGGCGGCGCTCGGCGCCGGCCTGCCGGTATCCGAGCCGACCGGCTCGATGATCGTCGACCTCGGCGGCGGCCTCACCGAGGTCGGCGGCATCTCGCTCGGCGGCATGGTCCGCGTCGATTCGGTGCGCGTCGGCGGCGACAAGCTCGACAAGG
>JAISQQ010000406.1 GCA_031274075.1 Accumulibacter sp. | reverse complement strand
GCGCGTCGAGCGGGCCGATGCGCGACGCCGGCGGCAGGATGAAGGCGCGCTCGACGACCGACGGACGGCCCTGCTCGTCGAGGAAGGAGACCAGCGCCTCGCCGACGCCGAGTTCGGTGATCGCCGCCGCCGCGTCGAACGCCGGATTCGGACGCAGCGTCCCGGCCGCCGTGGCCACGGCCTTCTGGTCGCGCGGGGTGAAGGCGCGCAAGGCGTGCTGCACGCGGTTGCCGAGCTGGCCGAGCACCTTGTCGGGGATGTCGAGCGGATTCTGGGTGACGAAATAGACGCCGACGCCTTTCGAGCGGATCAGGCGCACCACCTGTTCGATCTTCTCCAGCAGCGCGGGCGGCGCTTCGCTGAATAAAAGGTGCGCCTCGTCGAAGAAAAACACCAGCTTCGGCTTGTCCGGATCGCCGACCTCGGGCAACTGCTCAAAGAGTTCGGACAAGAGCCAGAGCAGGAAGGAGGAATACAGGCGCGGCGCGGCCATCAGCTTGTCGGCGGCGAGGATGTTGACCACACCCTGGCCGTCGTCGGTCTGCATCAGGTCGTTGATGTCGAGCATCGGTTCGCCGAAGAAACCGTCGCCGCCCTGCTGCTCCAGGACCAGCAAGCCTCGCTGGATGGCGCCGATCGACGCGGCGGAGATGTTGCCGTACTCGGTGGTGAAGGTCCTGGCGTGCTCGCCGGCATACTGAACCATGGCGCGCAAATCCTTGAGGTCGAGCAGCAGCAGGCCGTCGTCGTCGGCGATCTTGAACACCAGTTGCAATACGCCGCTCTGGGTGTCGTTGAGATTGAGCAGGCGGGAAAGCAGCAGCGGCCCCATGTCGGAGATCGTCGCGCGCACCGGGTGGCCCTGTTCGCCGGCGACGTCCCAGAGCGTTACCGGGAACTTCGCCGGCGTCCAGCCGGAAAGGCCCAACTGTTCGAGCCGCTGGCGGAATTTCGGACTCTCGCCGCCGAGCGCGGCGAGACCCGACAGGTCGCCTTTTACGTCGGCCAGGAATACCGGCACGCCGATGCTGGAAAAACGCTCGGCCAGAAGCTGCAAAGTGACCGTCTTGCCGGTGCCGGTGGCGCCGGTGATCAGCCCGTGGCGATTGGCCAGCGCGGGCAGCAGGAAGCACTCGCTCTTCCGGTTCTTGGCGACGACGAGAGGACTGGACATTGAAACCTCCACGGGAAGAATTATGGGGAAGTGATAAAATGCATCGCTTTATCGAAAACCAACTCCGGTTTAAAACCTCCCCCTTCAGGGGAATAACCCGCCTGGAAGGGACGTAAGCCCTTCCGGGCTTTCGTCCGGCCCGCCGGACGTGGATTGAAACAAACAAGCAAACATTATCAACCATTCGCACCACGCTTTGTTGTCCCTTTTACTGTCCACGACGACAGCCGCGACAAGGCAACGAGGCATACAGCGCATCCAGACGAGGCAAGAACATGGCCGGACACTCCAAATGGGCCAACATCCAGCACCGCAAGGGCCGCCAGGACGAAAAGCGCGGCGCGGCGTTCTCCAAGGTCGCCAAGGAAATCACCGTGGCCGCCAAGATGGGCGGCGGCGACGCGGCATTCAATCCGCGCCTGCGCCTGGCCGTCGACAAGGCCAAGGCGGCCAACATGCCCAAGGACAAGATCGACAACGCGATCAAGAAGGGCACCGGCGAGCTCGAGGGCGTCGATTACGTCGAGATTCGCTACGAAGGCTACGGCATCGGCGGCGCGGCGATCATGGTCGACTGCCTGACCGACAACAAGACGCGCACCGTCGCCGAAGTCCGCCACGCCTTCACCAAGCACGGCGGCAACATGGGCACCGACGGTTGCGTGGCCTTCCAGTTCAAGCACTGCGGGCAGTTGATTTTCGCCCCCGGCACCGATGAGGACAGGCTGATGGACGCCGCCATCGAGGCCGGCGCCGAGGACGTGATTGCCAGCGACGACGGCTCGATCGAGGTCGTCACCGCGCCCGCCGACTACATGGCGGTCAAGGACGCGCTCGAAGCCGCCGGATTCAGCGCGGAGTTCGGGCAGGTGACGATGAAGGCCGAAAACGAGACCGAACTCGCCGGAGACGACGCCGCCAGGATGCAAAAACTGCTCGACGCGCTGGAAAGCCTAGACGACGTGCAAGAGGTTTACAGCAGCGCGGTGATTTGATCAGAAGACAGAGGACAGAAGACAGAAGACGGTAATATTTGCGGGCGCGAAGCGCCCGGTAACTGACTGTCCTCTGTCCTCTGTCTTCTGACCCCTGACCCCTGAAATGCAACAAAGTGTTTCCTGGGTGCGCCGGCGTCCTTTTCAGCCGTTATTCTTGTATTACTTACTGAACAGGACGTTTTCATGCTCGATCTCTCCATCTTTCTGCGCCGCTACCGCGCGCTGGCGCTGGCCTTGCTGGCCGCGCCGCTCGCCTTGCCGTCGTTTGCCCAGCACGACCCGCCCGGCCGCGTCGGGCGCATCGCGTGGATGTCCGGCGACGTTTACCTGAACCCTCCCGACGGCGGGGAACTTTCCGCCGCGCCGCTCAATCAGCCGTTGACCAGCGGCGACGTCGTGTCCACCGGAAGCGACGCCCGCGCCGAAATCCAGGTCGGCGCGATGACCCTCCGCCTCGACGCCAACAGCCGCATCGAACTCGTCCGCATCGACGACGGGCTGGTGCGCGTCCTGCTCAACGGAGGCCGCCTGATCGCCCGGCTGCCCAGCGAGGACAGCCGGCGCGATTTCGTGCTCGAAACCGGGCAGGGACGCTTCTTCCCGCGCGACACCGGCGTCTACCGTTTCGACCTCGACGACGGCGGCGCGACGGCGACGACGTATTTCGGCAGCCTGCGTTTCGAGGGCCAGGACGTGGCCTTCGACGTCAACGCCGGACAAAGCGCCCGCGTCTGGAACGACGCCGCCGGACAGCTCGACTACCGCATGGCGCAAGGCGCCAGCGACGAATTCACCCAGTGGAGCGCCGCGCGCGACCAGAGCCAGCCCGCTTCCGCGTCGTCCCCCTACGTCTCGCCCGAAATGACCGGCGCGCAGGATCTGGACGCCTACGGCGACTGGTCGGAGACGCCGGATTACGGCGCCGTGTGGTTCCCGCGCGCGCTTGCCAGCGACTGGGCGCCTTACCGCAACGGCCACTGGGCGTGGGTTTCGCCGTGGGGCTGGAACTGGATCGGCTACGAGCCGTGGGGCTTCGCGCCCTACCACTACGGCCGCTGGGTACGCCACCGCGGCGCCTGGGGCTGGGCGCCGGGAAGGCGCATGGCGCGTCCGGTTTACGCGCCGGCGCTGGTCGGCTGGATCGGCACGCCGGGCGGCGCTTCGCCGGGTATCGGCACGGCCCGCTCCGTCGCCTGGTTCCCGCTGGCGCCGCGCGAAGCCTACACGCCTTTCTACCGGGCCAGCCCTTCCCACGTCCGCCTGATCAACGCGCCGCACCTGCCGCGTTCCGGGAACGCCGGGCCGACCGCCGCGCCTTCCCAAGACGCCGCGGACGGCCGTCCGTTCGCCTACCGCCACGAACTCGGCGCCTTGAGCGTCGCTTCGGACGACGCCTTCGGCCACCGGCGTCCCGGCGTGCGCATCATGCCGCGCCCCGGCGACGCTCGCGAGTTTCACGGACGCGAGGAACACAGCGTCCCGCCCGCCAGGGAAGCGGCGCGCCGCGCGCAAGGCGCCGACCCGTCCCAAGGTTCGGATTCGCCGCGCCCAGGCATGGACAGGCCGGCACGAAAACCGCCGCCGGACACGGCGGGCGAAACGCCATTTCGCCGCGACCGGATGGAAAGCGCCGCGCCACGCACCGATTTCACCGCGCCCCGAAGCGATTCGCCGCCTCCGGAATCTCGCCGCGAAAGACGCGAGAACGTCACCCCCCGGACACTTGCCCCAACGTCCGCCCAGCCACCCAGGCCGGCGATGCAAGCCCCGGCAAAGTCACGAACCGCGCCCTCCGCGCGTGAACGCGGGCGTGAAAGGCCGCGCGAGGTCCGACGCCCGGAACCGCGCCGGAGCGCGTCACAGCGTATCGAGCGCCGCACCCACGACCGCCAGCGGCACGGAGGGTCGGCTATCCGCCGCCAGTCACGGTGATTCAGGTATCAGGGATCAGATGTCAGGGATCAGTTCAGTTACCGGGCGCTTCGCGCCCGCTGAAATTACTGATCCCTGATCCCTGACATCTGATCCCCGATACCTGGAGATCAGAACCTGTATTCGAGCTTTATCCCGCCGCTGACGCCTTCGCGGGTTCCGGCGTAGCCTTGAAGGCCGAGGTCGATGGAGACGGGGGTGTTTTTGGACGGGGTGAGGGAGAGGCCGAATTCGACGATGCCGGTGTCGCCCTTCAAGTCCGGGGCGTCGATGCGGTAGCCGTAGGCGGTCGCCTTGGCCTTGCCGTCGAATTCGTGTTCCCAGGCGAGACCGGCGTAGGGCTTGATCTTGTTCGCCGTCCAGGCGTAGCGTCCGCCGATCCTCAGCCGCTGCGATTCGACGGCGCTGAAGCGGATCGGGTCGCCGGTGTTGAGGCTGACGCTGTCGCCGCCGCGCCGGGCGTAGAGGTACTGGCCGTAGAGATCGACTTCACCCGCCTCGCCCAGCTTCCAGAGATAACCCGCGCCGATATGCGCGCCGTAGTAGCTCGACCGGGTGTCGTACTTCGCGCCGCGTCCCAGGCTGTCCCGCAAATCGCCACTCTTGAAGTCGCTCTCGACCCGTCCCCCTTGCAGCGACGCTTCGGCGTAGGGATGGCCGCTTCTCGTTCCAGTGAAGTCGAGGCGGGCGAGGAGGCCCAGCCC
>JAISQQ010000396.1 GCA_031274075.1 Accumulibacter sp. | reverse complement strand
GCCATGCCGTCCGCCGCCCGCATGAGTCTGGGGCTTGACGCCAGCACACAAAGCATGAGCGCCGTTTTGCTGGACATCGACGCGGGAAAGGTTTTGTGGAGCAAATCGCTGGCCTATCGCGACGACGTTCGCCTGTCCGGTTATGGGTTTGAACACGACACCCTGATCATTCCGCCGCGTGAGGCGGGAGAAGCCGAACAGCCGCCGCGGCTTTTCATCGCGGCGCTCGACGCGATTCTGAACGAGCTTGCGGAATCCGGATACGACGTTTCGGCCATCGCCGCGATCAACACGTCCGCGCAGCAGCATGGTCACGTCTATCTCAACGGCAACGCCGAGACTGTTTTCCGGAGCCTGCACGACGCGGGTAGCGCCGCCGTTCCGCTCACCAGGCGATTGGTCGATGTGTTTTCCTATGGCGGCGCTCCCATCTGGAAAACGGCCAACACCGCGGCGGAGGCGGAGCATATCCGCGCGCGCGTGGGCGAGGCGGCGATCGTCGAACGGATCGGCAGCGATATGCCCTTGCGTTTTTCGGCGGCGATTTACCGTAAAGTCGCCCGGCATTATCCCGAGGCGTATTCGGCGACGCGGCGCATTTCCCTGTTATCCAGTCTCGTTCCGGCGATTCTCGCGGGCGATTGCGCTGTTCCTGTCGATTTCGGGAATGCGTGCGGCACGGGCTTGATGAATTATCGGACGCGCGCCTGGGACGAGGCGGTGCTCGATGCGGCCGCGCACGACTTGCCGGGCGGCCCGCGCGCGCTCGCGGACAAGCTTCCGGCCATCGCGCATCCGCTTGCCACCGTGGGCCGGATCGCTCTTTACTTCCGGGAAAAATTCGGCTTCGATCCGGATTGCAGGATCATCGCCGGCTCCGGGGACAATCTGCAGTCAAAAGTATTGGCAAGCGGCGATCTGCTGAGTCTTGGAACCAGTTTCGTTTACATGATTTCAACGCGGAGCGGCAGGGTGAATGCGAGGGGCGTGGCGAATGCCATGTACGACGCGCTGGGACGCCCCTTTTACCTTGGCTGCCGTACCAACGGCGCGCTGACCTGGGATCGCCTGCGCAAGCGGCATGGCTTGAGCAGCAAGGACTATGGCGCATGCGACGCCGCGCTGGCGGTCGTCCGGCCGGGGGAACGGCTACGCTTCTGGCATCCCGATGCCGAGTCTTTTCCCGTCGCCGCGGCGAACCCGGAGGTGATTCGGCTGGATGCCGGAGCGGCGGATTTTGCCAACGATTATTCCGGCGTCGTCGATAGTTCGCTTGGACTCGTGTATCGCCATGGGATGAAGATCGGCGCCGCCGCTTCCCGGGACGATCCGATCAGCGTCTGCGGCGGGCCGTCGATCAGCCGGGAAATCATGCGCCGCGTCGCGGCCATCTGGAATCGTCCCGCCATTCGGGTAAGCCAGGCCGGCGCGGCGCTCAGCGCGGCCATCACGGCGGCCGTAGCCTTGATTCCCGAGAACCAGTCCGAGAAACGCGAGGCTATGATCGGATCGTTCCGCGCCGCGATCTACTCGGACAGCGCGGCGATCGACCCGGAACCGGAATGGGTGCGTTGCTATCATGCGCCAGGCGGCTTCCTCGACCGATTGGAAGAAGCCTACGGACAGCTCCATCGTAAAACCCACTCCGGTTTGAAAGCCCGCCCTTCAGGGCTGTGCGAAACTTGAGAATCCGGCCTGAAGGCCGGAGTCTCAATCGTAGTTGCCGAACACGGCTGAGCCGGATTTCATTGAATCGTGTAACCGCCATCGATCACGACGTTTGCTCCTGTCATCATTCGCGCGTTTTTGCTTACCAGATACAGTACGGCCGACGCGACTTCCTCGGGCTGGGCGAACCGGCCAACAGGGATTTTTTTCTTCATCGCCACGCCGACTTCCCCGGCCCACGCTTTTTTTCCGAGCGCGGTTTCAACCACCGTGGGCGAAATGGCGTTTACGGTGATCCCCGAACCCGCCCACTCTATGGCCAGAACCTCCGTCATCGAGACCAGAGCCGCCTTGCTGGAACAGTAGGCCACATGCCGGTCGAGAGCGACGACGCTCGCCTGGGAAGCCAGGTTGACGATCTGTCCGCCGCCATTTTTCGCCATGACTTTCGCCACCGCCTGCGACAGGAAAAAGGGCGCCTTGAGATTGACGGCCATTGTCGTATCCCATTCCTGTTCGTTGACTTCGGCGGCCTTGTTGAGCAAAGCGACGCCTGCGTTGTTGACGAGAATGTCGATGGTCCCAAACTTCTCGGTGGCCTTGTTTACCGCGCTGTGAATTTGCGTCAAATCCGAGACGTTGCATGAAATCGCCAAATGTTCTCCAGGCAATTGCCGGGCGACTTCCGGTATTTCGGCGCTCATGTCCAGTAACGCGAGGCGAGCTCCCTGGGCGGCGAACAATTCGGCTATCGCATAGCCGATGCCCGCGGCCGCGCCGGTGATCAAGGCGATTTTTCCGTCGAGCCTGAATCCAGCTTCAAACGTATTTAGCATTCGTTTCTCCATTGTGTTTTATTCCAATTCCAGATCACCCGCGTCGATCTGGAAATGAAATTGCGAGATGTCGACTGGCCGCATCGACGATACGGCCAGGCCAACAGGCATGATTCGCTGGAATTACTTGCGTTCCGCCAGCATTGCGTCCGCGTTTTCCTTGGTGATCGGGGTCCAGGGAATGTTGTAGTGTTTGGCCGTTCCATCGCCCCAGGACAAGCCCTGGGCGGAATATTTCGTCCAGATGTCGGAACGCGGCTTGTAGTCTGGACCGACGACGTTGCGCATCAGCACGTCCAATCCTCCCTGCGCCTGGGCGGCGGCGTCCTGCAGGACACTGACCACCATGGCGCCCGCCTGGACCGCCTGGATGGCATCGCTCACCCCGTCGACACCGGCGGTCGGAATGTTCTTCGGGTCGATGCCCTTGGCCTTTACCGCTTCGATGGCGCCGAGTGCCATCTCATCGTTCTGTCCGATGATGCCGTTGATTTTGCCCGCATGCGACGTGAGCCAGTTTTCCATCAGCGAGAGCGCTTCGGCGCGAGACCAGTTGGCGGTCTTCATTTCCAGCAGCTTTACGTCCTTGTACTTGTCCAGAGCCTTCAGGTTGCCCTGGCGGCGCTCGATCTGGGCGGATTGGCCGATCGGACCTTCAAAAATCACGACACTGCCTTTGCCCCCGATGGCTTTGATGACCGACTCGGCTTCCATTTCGCCGGCAATGACGTCGTCGGAACCGACATAAGAAACCAGTTGGTCGCTATTGACCCGTGTATTCGATCCGACGACGGGAATCTTCGCCGCCGCGGCCTTTTCTACGGCGGCGGCGCCCGCTTCGATGTCGATCGGCACGAAAAGAATTCCATCGTACTTTTGCGTGATCATCGTGTCGAACTGATTGTTCTGGGTCAAGGCGTCGTAGTTGCCGTCGAACACCGTGACCTTGACGGTTCCGTCCTTGACCAAGGGATGGGTTTTCAGCGCGTTCGCCCATAGCTGCATGAATTCGCCCTTCAAACCGTATGCGGCGGCGCCGATCCTGTAGGTCTTCTTTTCCTGGGCCTGAGCGGATCCCGCGGCCACGGCGGAAATAACCAAGGTCGTTAATGCAATTTTCAGAAGTCGCATATCATCTCTCCGTAAAAAAAAATTAAAAGTACAGCGGTTGGAACAACTACCTGTGAAAATCAGTTTTGTTTCTTGCGGGATACGTCGAGCAGGACGGCGGCCACGATGATCATTCCTTTGATGACCTGCTGGTAATAGGACGACACGCCCATGAGATCGAGTCCGTTGTTGATCACGCCGATGATCAGCGCGCCGACGAGCGTGCCCGACAGGGTGCCGACGCCGCCACTCAGGCTCGTTCCCCCGATCACCACGGCGGCGATCGCGTCGAGTTCGTAGGCCACCCCGGCCTGGGGGAGGGCGGATGTCGTTCGCGCGGCGAGGATCAGTCCGGCCAGGGCGGACAACAGGCCGGAGATCACATAGACCGCGAATATGATCAGGCGCGTGTTGATGCCGCTCGTTTTCGCGCTTCGTTCATTTCCACCGACGGCATAGACGTAGCGGCCGAAAGTGGTGTATTTCAGGATGAACCAGAAGATGAGGAAGGTAATGGCGAGGATGATCACCGGCGCCGGCACTTCGCCGATCATGCCCTGGCCGATGAAGCGGAAGTCTTTGGACAGGTTGGCGATCGGCATCCCGTCGTTATAGATGAAGGTCATGCCCCGGGCGACGCTGAGCATGCCGAGCGTGACCACGAATGGCGCGACGGACAGGCGTGCGACGAGCAGGCCATTGACCGCGCCGAGCAGCAATCCAACCGAGAGTCCCGCCGATATGCCGATCAAAACGCCGTGCGGCGCGCTTCCCGTTACCAGGCTGCCGGTCACCAATCCGCTGAAAGCCAATATGGAGCCGACGGACAGGTCGATTCCCTTGGTCAGGACGACGTAGGTCATGCCGATGGCGAGAATGCCGTTGATCGACGTCTGCCGAAGGATGTTGACCCAGTTTCCCCAACTGAGGAAGGCCTCGCTGACGATGCTCAGCAGTGCGCAGAGCATGAAAAACGCAATCACGATGCCGTAGTCCGCAAGCGCGTCGATGACGCGGTGTCTGGTTTGATTCATCGAAAATCGACTCCGGTTTGAAGCCTCCCCTCCAGGGGGATAATCGTGCATGAGAGAGGCATAAGCGCTTCCATGCTGTTCAGGATGCGAGATGAAGAAGTTCTTCTTGCGAGGCCAGGTGGCCGTCGATCACGACGGCCAGCCGGCCTTTTTTGAATATTGCGATCCGGTCGCTGATGTCCAGTACCTCCGGGGCCTCGGACGATACGACGATGACGGCGCCGCCCTTGGCGACAAAGTCGGCGAGAAAGGCATACACCTCTTGCTTGGCGCCTTCGTCGATACCGCGCGTCGGTTCATCGCAGAGCAGGCAGACGGGATTCGTCGCCATGCATTTGGCAAGAACCACTTTCTGCTGATTGCCGCCGCTGAGTTCGGAAACGTTCATTTCCGGCGTCGCCAGCTTGACATGCATGCGCTCGATCATTCTCTTCATCAACTGGCGATCCTTCGAGCGATCGATGTAGCTTGCGAACGACAGGTTCGGGAGCGCGGCAAGCGTCGTGTTGAAGGCGACCGACGAGCTGAGGACGAGCCCTGTCGCTTTACGATCCTCGGTGATCAGCGAGATTCCCCGCCGTATGGTTTTTCCGGGGTTTCCCTTGGGGATCGGCTTGTCCAGCAGGGCCGCGCTGCCCGCGTCCGGTTTGGTGATGCCGAAGACGCAATTGAGAAATTCGCTGCGTCCCGAGCCGATGAGACCGTAGATACCCAATATTTCGCCGCGTTTCACGTCGAGCGAGATGTCCTCGAATTCGCCGCGCCGGCCCAGGTTTTTGACGGACAACACTGTTTCACCCCCGGTCTTTGCCGCCACGCGGGCGCCAGCGTTCACTTGCCGTCCAACGATCTGGCAGACCAGATGCCGGCGGTCGATGTCGGCGAGCTTTCCCGTCTCGATGAAACCGCCGTCCCGAAAAACCGTGTAGCGATCCGCAATGGTGAAAATTTCGGAAAGCCGGTGCGAAACGTAGATGATCCCGGCGCCTTGCGACGATACGGAGCGTATGGCGTCGAACAAGACTTCCGTTTCGTTTTCGCCGATGGCCGAGGTCGGCTCGTCCATGATGATGATTTCGCTTTGGTGGCTGAAAGCCTTGGCAATTTCCACCAACTGCGTTTGCGCAAGGCTCAGACGGTGCATCGGCGCGCGCGGATCGATTTCGAAACGCAGGCGTTCCAGCAGTTTGCCCGCCTGCTCGAAAAGGCGCGGGTAATCGACGATGACGCGCAGGCGCCTGGGTTCCCGCCCAAGGAATATGTTTTCCGCGACGCTCATGCCAGGGATCGGTGAAAGCTCCTGGGTGATGATCGAAATCCGGGCGTGCAGGGCATCGTTGGGGCTGGAAAAATTGACCTCGCCGCCTCTTACGCGAATCGAGCCGGCATCGCGTTGAAGGATGCCCATCAGGACATTGAGGAAAGTCGACTTTCCGGCGCCATTTCCCCCGCAGAGCGCATGGACGCTGCCGGCATGCAGTTCCAGGCAGCCGTTCTTCAGCGCCGGCACGCCGTTGAAGCTCTTGGCGACCCCGCTTGCGAGCACCAGTGGGACCGCCGATTGCCAGGCTTCCTGGCGCGAGTCCGCCATCGCATGCGTCGAGTTCGTTGCACAGCCAAGCATCTGATAAGCCCCTCCGATGTTCTATTTCAGATTTTTTTTCACCCGTTTTGCGGGGTGCGCAGTTCTATGCCGTTTCCGTGCCTGCCGGCGCAGCGTGATCCTCGGGTCGCCGCTATCGATGCCTGCCTGCCGGATGAAGCCTGCGAGACAATTTTGAAACATGGCATCGCCGATGTCAACTAGTCAATCACGATTTAGTAAAAATTTTTCCAAGAAGAGCGTGTATCCCCACTATTTTTTATCAAATCATGATTTTTGACGATCATTGCACGGTTTTGTTGAGCCTATTGACGATCGAAGGCGTTTTGTTCAGGAAAAATTTTTGTTATGATCAAATTTGCTCATCAAGGCTCGCCTGATGAGTGATATGGCAATGTTTTTACTAACTTGAGTTATACAGGAGGGTATGGCTATGAACAGGATCATCAACAATGCGGACCTCGTGGTGGAAGACATGCTGAAAGGCTGGCTGGCCGCGCACGGCGACACGGTCGTGGCAACGGAGAATCTCCGCGTCGTCAAACGCGCGCGCGCCCCCGAGTCCGGCAAGGTAGGCGTGGTAACCGGAGGCGGCTCGGGCCACGAGCCGGCGTTTCTCGGCTACATCGGCGACGGCATGCTCGACGCGGTGGCCATTGGCGAGATTTTCTCGTCGCCAACGGCAAAAAGTTTCCTCGACGCCATGCGCGCGGCCAATGGGGGCGCCGGTATCGCTTGTCTGTACGGCAATTACGCCGGCGACAACATGAACGTGAAGATGGCTATATCGATGGCCGAGCGCGAAGGCATCGCCGTCAAGACCGTCGTTGCCAATGACGATGTTCCGTCGGCGCCAAAAGGAGACGAGGCAAAACGGCGCGGCGTCGCCGGGGAAATCCTGATGTGGAAGGTGGGCGCCGCCAAAGCCGCCCAGGGAGGATCCTTGGATGAAGTCGTCGCCACCGCGCAAAAAGCCATCGACAACACGCGCAGTATCGGTATCGGACTTTCGGCCTGCGTCATTCCCGCCGTGGGCCACGCCAACTTCACGATCGAAAACGGCACGATGGAAGTCGGTATCGGCCATCATGGCGAGCCGGGCATCGATGTACGCGCGACCGTCAGCGCCTCGGAAATGGCCGACCTGATGCTCGACGCCGTTCTGCCGGACCTGCCGTTCGAGGCGAACGACCGCCTCGCGGTTCTCGTCTCCGGCCTGGGCGCCACGCCGATCATGGAGCTTTACATTCTCTATGGCGAGATCGTCAAACGCCTGGAGGCCAAGGGTATCGGCGTTGCCTTCAACAGGGTTGGCAACTTGTTTACCTCGCTTGAAATGATGGGGGTCACGCTGACCCTGATGAAGCTTGACGAGGAATTGGAAAGCTGCCTGAAAGCGCCGTGCCGTTCGGTCGGAATCACCGTGGCCGGCGAGACGGCGTTTGCGGGGAACTACCAGGGATATGAAGCCGGCGGCGCGCCCGCAACGGCGGCCGTGGCGACGGGCGGGGACAAGACCTCCGCCACATCGCGGACCTTCAAAGGAGCGGTAATCGCGCTGAACGACGCGGGCGAGGTCGTGCGCGACCTGATCGCGACGATCAACGCAAACCGCGCCTATCTATCGGAAATCGACGGCTTGATCGGTGACGGCGACCACGGGATCAACATGAGCAAGGGGTTTACTGGCTGTGGAATCCGTCTCGACGCGCTGGGCAACGCGGCCAACGAATTGCCAATCGCTTTCGAGCAGCTTTCGCAGGCGCTGATGGACGATATCGGAGGCTCGATGGGGCCGCTGTACGGCAGCTTCTTTCTCGGTTTCGTCAAAACGCTCGAACCGTACGCCCAGATGGACGCCGCCCTGTTCGGCGACGCACTGGCGGCCGCCGTGGCCAAGGTCCAGAGCATGGGGGATGCCAGGGTCGGCGACAAAACCTTGATCGACGCGATGGTTCCCGCGCTCGACGCCTACCGCGACGCGCTCGCCAATGGCGCCGGTTTTTCCGATGCCCTGGCAGCGATGAGCGCGGCCGCCCAGGCCGGCCGGGATTCGACAAAGAACCTGCAGGCCCGGATCGGCCGTTCCGCGCGCCTCGGGACACGATCGATCGGCGTGCTCGATGCCGGCGCGACGTCCTGCTGCCTGATCCTGCAATCCATCGCCACCTCTCTCCAGCGGCGCCTCGCCGGCTAGTCAATCAGGCGCTATCGTAAATGAACCGGCCATGCCGCCGATCCCTGCTTGTTCCGCGGTCTATCCAGACGCGCATTCGAGAATCGGCGGCGGCATTACAATGTCCAGAAATTTTCGTAGTAGCAAGAAATTAGCGACAGGCATTCATGCCTGTCGGTCTAACGTGTTTTGGAAGGGGTTTGCATCCCCTCCCAAAACGGTCGCCGAAACCCCGGCCTTCAGGCCGGGGTTTCAAACCGGAGTTAGTTTTACGATGAAAAATCTGAACCGGCCGGTCTCTGATTTCAATTCCAGATACTCCGTGATTTTGTCGATATCACCTTGCCGCTCTGTTTGTACTGTCCGCGCTTCGTCTTCGTGTCACGGATGATTTGGCAATGAAGTGGGAAAGAAAAAAATGAATGAACCTGAACGCTGGAAGCAAATCGTTGAAATTCTCAACAAACGCCAGTTCGCAACAGTCAAAGACCTGACACAAATCCTGGGTTCATCGGCGGCAACCATCCGCAGGGACATTGCCAAACTGCACGAGGCCGGCCAGGTGCGAAAAGTCTTTGGCGGAATCGCGCTTTCCAATGAGGTCCGGCTTGAACACACGCCCGCCAGGCCGTTCGAGGATAATCGGCTTATTCATATCGACAAGAAAGAAGCGATCGCGATTGAAGCGGAAAAGCTTTGTAAAGATGGCGATTCAATCATCGTACTTGGAGGAAGCTCATGTTTCCTGTTTGCGCAACGCCTGGCCAAGCGCAGTATCAAGATATGCACCAACTCCATGCCGCTGGCGGTCAGCCTGTTCGAACAAGGAGCCTGCTATCTGATCGTGGCGGGCGGAGAACTTCATCGCGAACCCGGCATCTTGTATTCGCCGGGAGGATCGGAATCGGGTTTCTATGCGTCGCGTCTTTTCGTCGGCGCGCAAGGCATCAATGGGGGCGGACTGCTGGAATCGCATCCCGGGGTCGTCCGGGCCGTTGAAAGACTCCAGGAACACGCCGATGAAGTGGTCGTTCTGGCCGACAGCAGCAAGTTTTCGATCAAGGCGCGGCATATCTCCATTCCCATGTCCCGTATCAGTACGCTGATTACCGACGACGGTGTAACGGAAGAAGACCTGGA
>JAISQQ010000215.1 GCA_031274075.1 Accumulibacter sp. | reverse complement strand
ACATCATCCGGCATCTGGGCAAGGACAAATACCTGTTCAAGGACGCCACGGGTGAAATCACGGTGGAAATAGACGATGACGAATGGGGCGGCCAGACAATCACGCCCGACGACCTCGTGGAACTGCAAGGCGAAATCGACAAGGAATGGCGCCGGGTCGAAATCGATGTAGACAGGGTGCTCCCGCTCAAACAAGGAAAGCCCTGAACAGCCGGCATTCCCGCTTGTCAAAGACAGATGACAGAGGACAGAGGACAGTAATATTTGCGGGCGCGAAGCGCCCGGTAACTGGACTGTCCTCTGTCTTCTGTCCTCTGTCCTCTGTCCCCTGAAATGTCCAGGCGATAAAATGTGTCAAGACCTGACCCGAAAATACTCCAGGCTCCCGCCCACCTGAAAATGGATTTCCACGTCTTTCTCGCGGTCCTTCTGGCGGCCGCGCTGCATGCCGGTTGGAACCTCATCATCAAGCTCGACCTCGACCGCTTTCTGGCGCTGTTCCTGATCCAGACGCTGATGGGGCTGATGGGCCTCGCCATGCTGTTCGCCTTTCCGCTCGCCGCGCCGGCAAGCTGGCCCTATGCCCTTGCCTCGGGCGTGACCCATCTGGGCTACTACATCTTCCTCGCCAAGAGCTATCGCAGCGGCGATCTGAGCCAGGTCTATCCGATCGCGCGCGGCGCGGCGCCGCTGCTCACCTTCGTCGGCGCCTACGCGCTGGCGGGCGAAGTGGTGAAACCCGTCACCGCGCTCGGCATCTTCCTCCTCGTCGCCGGCATCTGGCTCATCGCGCGCGCCGGCAACCGGGCGCTCAAGCTCGACGGCATGACCCTGGTTTTCGCGCTTGGAACGTCCGTCTTCATCGCCGTCTATACGCTGATCGACGGGCTGGGCGGACGCGCCTCGGGTTCCGTCAGTTCCTACGCGGCGCTGGTTTTCGTGATCGACGCCGGCATTTTGTTCGTCTATGGCCTCGCCACGCGTGGCGTCGGCATCCTCCGCCAGATCGCGCCATCCTGGAAGCTCGGCGTGCTTGGCGCGGCGCTCTCGGCAAGCGCCTACTGGATCACCATCTGGGCGATGAGCGTCGCGCACATCGCCGCCGTCGCCGCGCTGCGCGAAACGGGCATCTTCTTCGTCATGGTCATGTCGGTGCTGGTGCTGAAGGAAAAGGTGACGCCGCTGCGCGGCCTCGGCGGGCTGGTCATCCTCGCGGGCGCCGCCGCGCTCAGGCTGGCGTGATTCAGGGATCAGGGATCAGAGGTCAGGGATCAGTTCAGTTACCGGGCGCTTCGCACCCGCAAATATTACTGTCTTCTGTCCTCTGATCGTGCTTCGCCCGCGACTACCCCGCCGATTGCACCATGGTGACGCAGGAGGTGGCGATGATGTCTTCGACCGAGCAGCCGCGCGAGAGGTCGCTGATCGGCTTGGCGAAGCCTTGCAGGAACGGGCCGAAGGCGTCGGCGCCGGCGAGGCGCTGCACGAGCTTGTAGCCGATGTTGCCCGCGCCCAAATCCGGGAAGACGATGGTGTTGACCTTGCCGGCGACCGGGCTGCCGGGCGCCTTTTTCTCGGTGATCGCGGGAATCAGGGCGGCGTCGGCCTGAAGCTCGCCGTCCAGCAGAAGCTCCGGCGCTTTCTCTTTGGCCAGCCTGACGCCTTCCTGGACGCGGAGCACGTTTTCGTTGTCGCCGCCCGATCCCTTGGTCGAGAACGACAGCATCGCGACCACCGGTTCGGCGCCGACCAGCGACTTGAAGGTCGCGGCGCTGGCAATGGCGATGTCGCAGAGCTGCTCGGAAGTAGGCAAGGGCGTCACGGCGCAGTCCGCGAACCCCATCAGCCCGCCCGCGCCCCATTTTTCGTCATGCAAATCCATGATGAAGCAGGAAGACGCGGTTTTGATGCCGCTCGCGGTGCCGATTATCGTCAGCCCCGCCCGCAGCACGTCGGCGGTCGGAGAAAACGCGCCCGAAACCAGCGCGTCCGCCTTGCCGAGCCGCACCATCATCGCGCCGAAGCGCAAGAAATGCCGGATGTCCCTGGCGGCCTGCTCCGGGGTCATCCCCTTGTGCTTGCGAATCCGGTAGTACTCATCGGCGAATTCCGGCAGCCACTCCGAAGTCGTCGGGTCGATGATGGTGATGCCGCGCAAGTCCGCGCCCCTGGCGTTTTTTACCACCTCGTCCCGGGCCGCCAGCAGCGTCACCTCTTTTGCGTACCGCCCCCTGACCAGCTCGACCGCCGCCGCGATCGTGCGTTCCTCGCCGCCTTCCGGCAGCACGATCCGCTTTTGCAATTCCCTTGCTTTTTCCTTCATCGTGCGGGCAAAGTCCATGATCTACGTCCTCCTCGAGATTGATTTTTCGGCGAAGTTTAGCATGTTCAGAAGACAGAAGACGGAGGACAGAAGACAGTAATATTTGCGGGCGCGAAGCGCCCGGTAACTGAACTGTCCTCTGTCCTCTGTCCTCTGTCCCCTGAACCAGCTACGCCTTCAGATACGGCGCGAGCAGCGACCGGTCCGCCGGGCTTAGCCGGTCGCTGGCCGTCGCGGCCTGATGCCAGTATGGATAGATGAGCGGCGGCAAGCTCACCTGGTCGAGCCGCGCGCGCTGCGCGGCGGTGAGCGTAAGCGTCGCCGCGCCGAGGTTGTCGCGCAACTGCTCTTCGTTGCGTCCGCCGATGATCACCGAGGTGACCGCGGAGCGCCCGATCAGCCAGGCGAGCGCGACCTGCGCGACGGACACTCCGTCGTGCTCGGCGGCCACCTCGACCAGCGCGTCGACGATGTTCCACAGCCGCTCGTGATCGCGGATCAGCGGTTCCTTCCAGCCGGCGAGATGGCGCGTGCCTTCCGGCGTCAGGTCGCGGCGGTGCTTGCCGGACAGCAGTCCGCCGGCGAGCGGACTCCAGACGAGAATGCCAAGCCCCTGGTCGAGCGCGATCGGCGCCAGTTCGTACTCGGCCTCGCGCGCTTCGAGCGTGTAATGAATCTGCTCGCTGACGAAACGCGGCAAACGCTCGCGCTCGCTGACGCCCAGCGCCTTCATCAGGTGCCAGCCGGAAAAGTTCGAGCATCCCACGTAGCGGATCTTGCCTTGCCGCACCAGCAGGTCGAGCGCTTCGAGCGTTTCCTCGAGCGGCGTAAGCCCGTCCCATTCATGCAGCTGGTAGAGGTCGATGACGTCGGTATTCAGGCGCCGCAGGCTGGCTTCGCAGGCGCGGATCAGGTAATGCCGCGACAGGCCGCGATCGTTCGGCCCGTCGCCCATCGCAAAGCGCGCCTTGGTCGCCAGCAGCACGCCCGCCTTGCGCTGGCCGCCGAGCGCGGCGCCGACGATCTCCTCGGACGCGCCGCCCGAATAGACGTCCGCCGTATCGATCAGATTGACTCCCGCGTCGACGCACATGTCGATTATCCGGCGCGTCTCGTCCACGCCGAGCTCGCCGACCCTGGCGAATTTTCCCTTGCCGCCGATGGTCATGGTGCCGAGCGTGATAGTCGACACCATGAGTCCGGAACGGCCTAATTGACGATATTCCATGATGAAACACTCTCCTGGCTTGCTTGCTGTTTGACTGTCGTAAAAACCTGACTGTCGTAAAAACCGGCTCCGCCGATCCCGATCCCGCCGCCCCCGATTTCAAGCCCTGCCCTTCAGCGCGTTTTGCGCAAGCAGGTGTGGGGAGGCGGAAGCCGTCGAACATAACAGAAATTACGCGGCAGGACACCCGCCCGGATCGAAAACGGTCAGACCCCGTCCGGACGCCGCTCCGGAGGCGCCATGAAAACGGGCGCCAGCGGCTGGTCGACGCAGGCTTGCAGGATCGCGTCGATCTCGGCCTTGGCCGCCGCGTCGAGGCTCCAGCCTTCGACGCCGCCGACGGGATCGAGCTGATCGGGACGGCGCGCGCCCCACAGCGCGATCGTCGGTCCCTGGTCGAGCACCCAGCGCAAGGCGAGTTCCAGCACCGACTTGCCGTAGCGCGCCTGGGCCAGGGACTGCAACGCGGCCACCGCGGCAAGATAGCGCGGGCGGCGATCGGGCTTGAACTTGGGATCGTAGCGGCGCAGATCGTCGCCCTCGAACACGCGTTCCGCCGTCACCTTGCCGCTCAGCAGACCGCGGCACAGCGCGCCGTAACTGAGCACGGTGATCCCCGCCTCCGCGGCGTAAGGCAGGACATCGCGCTCGATCTCGCGCTCGAACAGGTTGTAGGGCGGCTGCACCGTGTCCAGCGGCGTCACGGCGCGGAAAGCATCCATCTGCGCCGGCGAATGATTGCTCACGCCGATGGCCCGGATCTTGCCCTCGCGGCGCAGCTCGCCGAGCGTTCTCGCGGTCTCCTCGATCGGCGTCTCCAGATCGGGCCAATGGATCTGGTAGAGATCGATCGCCTCGGTGCGCAAACGGCGCAGCGAATCCTCGATTTCCCGCCGGATGCGCGCCGGCCGCGCGTCGCGGAACACCTTGCCGTCGGCCCAGTTGAGCCCCGCCTTGGTGGCGATTTGCACCTGGCCGCGCAAACCGCCCGCGCAGAGCGCCTTGCCGACGATCTCCTCGGAATGGCCGAAGCCGTAAACCGGCGCCGTGTCGATCAGCGTGATGCCCAGCTCGACGGCGCGGCGGATGGCGGCGATGGATTCCGCCTCGTCGGCGCCGCCCCACATCCAGCCACCAATCGCCCAGGTACCCAGACCGATACGCGAAGTTTCGACGCCGGACGCGCCGAGAATGATTTTTTCCATGCCTTGTCTCCTCCAAAGATTGCGCTCGCCATGGTATTCCATTTCAAACCGCCCGTGATGGCGATCAGAGGACAGAAGACAGAGGACAGTCCAGTTACCGGGCGCGAAGTGCCCGCAAGAATTACTGCCCCCTGACCTCTGATCCCTGATCCCTGACACGTAGGGCGGGAAAGCGAAGCGCCTCCCGCCGATCCTTTTCACGGCGCAACGCGCCGCACGATTCAAAGGCCGTCGAATGATAGAGGCGGCGGCGCCGCCGGAGAGAACGACCGGCGGGATGCGCTGCGCTTTCCCGCCCTACGGTTTCCGTCCTCTGTCTTCTGTCTTCTGGACACGCTACGGCCGCGGTTCCGATACGAAGCCTATTTTTCCCAGTCCGGCGCGGTGCAGGGCGGCGATCAGGAGGGCGATCCGCTCGTAGGGTACGCGGGCGTCGCCGCGGATGTGG
>JAISQQ010000003.1 GCA_031274075.1 Accumulibacter sp. | reverse complement strand
GCGGGGGACGGGGGGTGGGTTTCCTGGGTGCGGGGGGCTTCGGCCCCGAAACGGCGGCGGTCGTTTCATTCCCGCTGTTGCGGGGCAGAAGCCCCGCGCTCCCAGGGAAGGCCCACGATCGGGTTCATTTCTTCATGCGCGATGAGAGGCGTTTGCCGCCACATAAGGACTTGAATATCAAATATTCTTGGCGACTGTTTTCGACATTTGCGTAGGCGATGGCCCTGCCGTTTGGCCCGGCATCGCAGGCCGTGGCGCGAAATCCGTGCTTAAATCATGGCTTTCGACAAAGCAAGGAGCCGGACCATGCCTTCCACCGCGCTCTACCTTTCCCCCGACCTGCGCCGGATCGAAGCGGCGGCCGCCGAGCAGCGCTTGATGCGGCGCGCCGGGCGGGCGGGCGCCGATCTCGCCGCCGCGATTCGCAACGACGGCAAGGCGCCGGTATTGATCCTCGCCGGCCCCGGCAACAACGGCGGCGACGCTTTCGAGCTCGCCCGCCTGCTGCGCGAACGCTTCCTGGCGGTGCGCGTGGTCTTCGCCAGCGACGCGGCCCGCTTGCCGGCCGACGCCGCCGACGCCTTCCGCCGCTTTTCCGTGGCGGGCGGCACGACCTGCGCGGCGATTCCGGAGGGCGAACGCTGGTCGCTGATCGTCGACGGACTGTTCGGCATCGGGCTCAGGCGCGAAATCAGCGGCGTCTTCGCCGGCCTGATCGCGCAGGCCAACGCCCTGGCCGAACGCGACCGCTGCCCGCTGCTCGCGCTCGACTGCCCGAGCGGCCTCGACGCCGATACCGGCGCGCGGCAGGGGACGAGCATTCGCGCCAGCCACACGATCACCTTCATCGCCGCCAAGCCCGGACTGTTTACCGCCGACGGCCCGGATCATTGCGGCACGGTGACGGTCGCCACGCTCGATCTCGACGCGCGCGCCTTCGGCGGTTCGCCCGGCCGCATCGTCACGCCGGAGGATTTCGCCGACCGGCTCGGGCCGCGGCAACGCAATACGCACAAGGGCAGTTATGGCAACGCCGGCGTCCTCGGCGGCGCCGCGGGCATGGCCGGCGCCGCGCTGCTCGCCGCGCGCGCCGCGCTGCGCCTGGGCAGCGGCCGCGTCTATCTCGGCCTGATCGACGAAAACGCCCCCTCGCTCGACCCTTTGCAGCCCGAGCTGATGATCCGCCGCCCCAGCCAGTTGCTGCGCGCCGAACTGAGCGCGCTGGCCTGCGGGCCGGGCATGGGTGACGACGGCGAGGCGATTGCCTTGATCGGCGAGGCCTGCCGCCTGGAGATTTCGCTCGTGCTCGACGCCGACGCGCTGAACCGGATCGCCGAAAACGGCGAACTGCGCCGGGCGGTCCAGGCGCGGCGCGCGCCGACGCTGCTCACGCCGCACCCGGCGGAAGCCGCCCGGCTGCTCGAGCGCCACACTCGCGAGGTGCAGAATGGCCGTATCGCCGCGGCCTGCGCGCTGGCCGCGGAATTCGGCGCGCACGTCGCCCTGAAGGGCTGCGGCACCGTCATCGCCGAACCCGGCGGCGCGTGGTCGATCAACACCTCCGGCAATCCCGGCCTGGCCACGGCGGGCAGCGGCGACGTGCTGACCGGCATGATCGCCGCCTTGCTGGCGCAGGGATGGCCGGCGCGGCAGGCGCTGCCCGCCGCCGTGCATCTGCACGGCCTGGCGGCCGACCGCCTGGCGGCCCGAGGCATCGGCCCGATGGGCCTGACCGCCGGAGAGTTGATCGACAGCGCGCGCGACTGCCTCAACCAATGGACCCGATGATTCCATGTTCCAATCCACGTCCAGCGGGGCGTACCAAAGTACGGAAGGGTTTGGAAGCTGTTTGCGATCTTCTCTCTGGGAGCGCGGCAGGGTCATTGCACTTTGGGCGTCGTTGGCATCGTGGCGATTTTCCTGGGGCGCGGGTCTCCGGCCCGCCTGGGCGTGGGCGCCAAACCGTTGGCGCATCCCGTAGGGCGGGAAAGCGCAGCGCCTCCCGCCGGTCGTTCTCTCCGGCGGCGCAGCCGCCGCTCATCGTATTCAACGGCCTTTGAATCGTGCGGCGCGTTGCGCCGTGAAACCGACCGGCGGGAGGCGCTGCGCTTTCCCGCCCTACCGAACCGTCGCTGTTTTCACGCACACCGGTCGACTTTACGTTCATGGAGAGTGTGATGGCCCCCGCGCTCCCAAAGAAAATCGTGAACAGCTTCCAAAGGGGAGGCTTCCAGCCGGAATCAGGTTCTCACGAATGGCATGAGGCCATCCCCCGTGCCGCACCCGTACCGCGATGGCAAAGGCCGGCGGATTCCACTAAACTGCCGCTGGCGTTGAATTTCGTCGACGTCAATCACGGAAAGGATAGACATGTTTACAAAGACATTCGCAAGATGGACTCTGGCCCTGGTGTCCGCCATGCTGCTCGGCGGCGGCGCGCTGGCCCAGGACAAACCCAACGTGGTCATCCTCGCCACCGGCGGGACGATCGCCGGCGCCGGCGCCGATGTCACCAACAGCGCCTCCTACCAGTCCGCCAAGGTGGCCGTCGACCAACTGATCCTCAGCGTGCCGCAACTGGCCAACATCGCCAAGGTGCGCGGCGAGCAGGTCTTCCAGATCGGATCGGAAAGCTTCCGCAACGACAACCTGATCATCCTGGGCAAGCGTATTTCCGCGCTGGTCAAGCAGGACGACGTTGACGGCATCGTGATCACCCACGGCACGGACACGACCGAGGAAACCGCCTACTTCCTGAACCTGGTGGTCAAGACCGAAAAACCGATCGTCGTCGTGGCCTCGATGCGTCCCGGCACCGCCATGTCGGCCGACGGCATGCTCAACCTGTACAGCGCCGTCTCCGTCGCCGGCAGCAAGGACGCGCGCGGCAGGGGCACGTTCGTCGTGTTGAACGACGAAATCAACAGCGGCCGCGACGTGAGCAAGATGATCAACATCCGTCCCGAGGCGTTCAAGAGTCCGTGGGGAGCGCTGGGCATGGTCGTCGAAGGAAAGAACTACTGGTTCCGCAAGCTCGACAAGCGCCATACCGTGAACTCCGAGTTCGACATCGACAAGATCGACGCCCTGCCGCTGGTCGAAATCGCCTATGCCGGCGGCAACGTCAACGACACCGCCTACCGCGCCTTCGCCAACGCCGGCGCCAAGGCCATCATCCACGCCGGTCCGGGCAATGGTTCGGTCGCCGCCACGCTGGTCCCGGTGCTCCAGGAGTTGCGCGGCAAAGGTCTGCACATCATCCGCTCGACGCACGTCAACGCCGGCGGCTTCGTATTGCGCAACGGCGAACAGCCAGACGACAAATACGACTGGATCGTCGCGCACGACCTCAATCCGCAGAAGGCGCGCATCCTCGCTTCCGTCGCGCTGACCGTCACCAACGACAGCAAGGAACTGCAACGCATCTTCATGGAATATTGAGAAATACGCCCCGGCCCCGGCGGTTCCCATGCCGCCGGGCCGCCAACGACGCCGCTCCGGTCCTGCGCCGGCGCGGCGTCGGCTCGTCGTGATCCGGAGGCGCGAAACGGCAAATCGTCGGGAGCGGCGGCGCGGAAAGAAAAATCCCCGTTCTTTCAATGACTTCCAGACATCGCCGGAAGTCCGTAGAGGCCATCCTAGAGCGGGAGCCGAGTCTCGAACCCGCGAGATCAAGCTTGCGCTCTACCAACTGAGCCATTCCCGCGAAACCCTGGAGGCGCGAGCCGGAGTCGAACCGACCTACACGGATTTCAACTCCGCCCAAGTGTCGGGACGATGAACAGCGCCACGCCCATGTCTTTCCGCACGTCGATGGGAAACTCCTTGAAATCCTTCTTCGAAGAATCTCTCATTACAGCAATTTTTTTTTCGCGTCATGATTATATCCGTCCGGGTATGGATCACAAGCCGTATCCGCTGCTTTATCAACAACTTAGGAAGCGAAGGCACAGGGTAATTGCCCCGCGTCGCCCTGCGATTGGCCTGCGCTTGACCAGTTGACATCGGGATTCATCACAAAATATGATTCGCCGGTTCAAAAGTACGGCGACAAAACGGACACGTCATTTACTGTAAGTCCGGGTCGGGTTTTGCTTTTCCATAGTGGTTCAACGCCAGGGTTTTCGTGATGATGCCAGTCGTTCACGTTTCGAATCGAGAGCTTGCGCCCGTCGTTGCGGGCGTGGCCCTGGGGCGTGAGCAAGAGAATGTAAAAAATGTAAAAATGCTTGACTTCTCAAAAATAATTCCAACAATTTTTGCAAGCAAGCAAGCAAGCAAGCAAGCAAGCAAGTCAACTCGCTGAACATACGCGCCAAGCCAGCGTCACGCGGTCCGCGGCCGACAGCTTGCGGACCGCGGTTTCTTCCCCCCCCCCCCCCCGCTTTTATGACGTTCAGTTGCGGGGTGGAACAACCCCCTTTCCATCCTTTGCCGGGCGGGCGCGCCTCGCGTCGCGTTCCGGCTTGCCGTCCTCGTTTCCTTGCCGGTGGGCCGCTTGTGCCGGACATCGGGCGTAGGGCGCGGAGCATCGTCATGATGCTCCGCGCGAATCCCCTTCCCTTGCTTCTCCTTTGGCCGTCGCCTTGTTTTTCGCAGGGCGGGCCTTTCTTTCGTTCACCTTGTTTACAGGAGTCATCATGAACGCGCATATGCAGAAACGAGCGGATCGCTGCCAAGGGTTTACCCTGGTGGAAATGGCGGTCGTATTGGTCATCATCGGTCTCATCCTCGGCGCGGTGTCGATCGGCAAGGACGTCCAGCGCAACGCCGAGTACGCGAAAATCAAGCAGAAGTTCGTCGACCAGTGGGCGGTGGCGTACAACAGCTTCGTGCAGCGCACCGGCTCGCCGGTCGGGGACAACCAGCAGGAACCACGGCTGATGGTCAATGGCGCCAATTACAATTCCAACCCTGGCCCTACCGACGTCGTTTCCGGCGGTAACATGACCTCGGCGGACTTGCCAAACGCCATCTGCCAGGGCGCGAAAGGCCCGAAGATGGAGAGGGACGCGCAGACGACAGATGCGGGGGAGGTCTTTGCCTTGCGCAACATCATGCTGCGGGCCGGGGTCCGGATGCCACCGGGGCGCGCCGAAGGACGCGAAGACCGCTACGTCTATCTCGACAGCAACGGCAACCCACAGGAACTCCAGGTCTGTTTCAAATGGAACAGGCCGGCCACGCCCGAAGGCGCCGGCAACGTGATGGTCATCAGCGGCCTGACGCCCGATCTCGCGCGTTCGATCGACCAGATGATCGACGGCAAGCCCGACGCGCGCGAAGGGATGTTCCGGCAGCAGGACGTCAACAACGATAGCAGCAATGCCGCGGGCGTGGAATGGGGAGCGAACAACGCGAAAGCTTACACGGACACGAACAACGCCAACTCCGGCGGTACGGATACGAATGAGCGCCAGGACGAAGACCAGATCGAAACAGTCGTCGCCATCTACAAGATGAACCAGTAAGCCGATGGAATCGAGGAGAAGGACCATGCGTCCGTCTGGATTGAAGCGACCGGAAACCAGGCTGGCCGAAGCCGGTTTCACCCTGATCGAAATGGCGCTGGTGCTGGTGGTGATCGGCCTGATCATCGGCGCGTTGACCGTCGGCAAGGACGTGGTGCGCAACGCCGAATACCAGAAGATCGCCCACAAGTTCGTCATGGAATGGAAGCGCGGCTACGACGAATACTACCAGCGCGCGGGCGTGGTGCTGGGCGACAACCAGACCGCGCCGACCTACATGGTCAACGGAAAGGAAGCCTGGATCGCCGGCGGCAACCTGTCGGGCGCGGTCGCCGGCGTGCCGGAAAACTACGGCAACACCGGCCTCAAGATCTGCAAGGGGCAGGGCTATCCCCAAAACTCCATCGGCGTGGGCGACGCCCACCTGGCGCGGCAGGACCTGCGCGAACTGATGCAGAAAATCGGCATCCGCATGCCGCACGGACGCGGCGAGGGGCAGGAAGACCGCTATGGCTACAACGACAGCAACGGCAACGCCGTCGAACTGCAAATCTGCTTCCAGTGGAATCCGCCCGGCACGATCAGCGGCGCGGGCAACGTCATGGTGCTGCGCGGGCTGACGCCCGATCTGGCGCGTTATCTGGACCAGATCGTCGACGGCAAGGCCGACGCGCTCGAAGGGCGCTTCCGCCAGCAGGACGCGCGCAGCAACGCGCAGGAAATCTCCAGCCAGCAACCGGGGATGGAATGGAGCGCCAACAATACCTTCTCCCAGGATGAGGGCGCGAAGCAGTCCGCGGACGACCTGGGCGGCAACCGCGACGAGGATCGCGTCGTCCTGCTGACGGCGCAATGGATCATGGATCAATGATGACGAACGACACCGGAACCGGCGCCACGGCGATCGCGTGGCGGGTGAAAAGGCGGCGGCAGTTCATCGGGACTTTCGTCCTGTTGGTATTGTTGTGCGCCGCCGCCGTTTTTCTTTTCCTGGCGCGGCAGTCCCTGGAAAAAAGCCGGGCGGAAGCCGTCGCCCTGCGTCTTGCGCTGAACGACGCCCGGACGCTGCAAGCCGAAAGGGAAATCCGCTCGGCACTCGACGACAGCGCCCGGCAAATGCTGCAACAGGCCGCCCGGCGCGGCATCACCGCCGACGGCTGGGCGAAGCGCCTGGTCGACGTCCGCTCGCAGCCGGTGCTGCGCGACGAAGCCAATGAATTCCTGCTCTCCATCGCGCGCACGCCGGAAAGGTTCTTCGATTTCGAAGACTTCGAAATTTCGGTGCGCGGCAACGAGGCCGGAATTTTCGATCCCTTCGTGCATTCCGGCGCGCCGCTGCTCTTCGGCGTGCGCGGAACGCTGGTCTTCCGCACCGGGAGCGCGCCATGACCGCGGCGGTGATTTTCAACCTCGACGAAAAATGGGAACGCTACGAAAACGGCGTCCCGCAAGCGCTGCCGGACTACCCCGCGCTGGAAGAACCGGCGCTGGTGCTCACCGACTTCGGCAAATCGGTGAGCGGCGTTTTCGTCGCCGGCGACAATTCGCGTTATCTCGACGCGGTCATCACGCGGCGGCTGCGCGACGACGGCCTGATCGACGGCGAGGCCAGGGTGCTGATCCACGCCGTGGAGCGGGGAGGGAGCAGCCATCAGGTCTTTTACACCGCCGTCCCCATGGAAAACTGGCAGCGTCTGCAATCCTGGGCGGAATCCCGGCGCGAACACTGCCTGCTGATCGCGCACGCGGGCTTGATGCCGCGGCTCATGGGCCGCGGCGACCAGGCCGTGGTCTTTCACTGCAACCGGGAAATCTCGCTGCTGGCGCGCCAGCAGGGCCTCCTGGGCTACTACTCGATCATGACGCTCAGCGCGCGCGAGGACGATTTCCTGGAAACGGCCGCCTCGCTGACGCGCCGCGTTCCGGCGAACGCGGGCGGCGCGAAGTTGAAACTGCAATGGCATACCTTCGGCGAACCGCTGTCGCCCGGACTCGAACAGGCCCTGCATGCGCAACTGTCCGCAGGCAACGCGATGGACATGCGCTACGAGTCCGTGCAAAAGACGAACGGGGGCGTGGCGAGCGCGCTGCGCCCCCTGTCGCGGCCTTTCCAGGTGGCGAAGCTGGCCGCCGGTCCGGCGCCGGCGAAAATCGCCTGGCTCGCCGAAAGCCTGCTGCCGCGCCTGGGTCAATGCCTGGCCGTGTGCACCGTCCTGCTGTCCGCGTGGGCGGGCGTATTGTTCTATCAGGCGTATTCCCTCGACCAGGAAGTGGAGCGTTCGCGCGCGGCGATGCGCCCGCCGGCGGAGCAAGCGCCGCCCGCGGAAGCGCGCGGGCAGGATTTCGCGATCACCCGCGAGCTGATCGACGCGATGGCCAATGCCCAGGCCAGGATCGACCCCTACGCCTTTCTGGTGGATCTGCGCGGGGTGGCGACGGCAAACGGCGTGCATATCCTGCGGGTGAGCATGAACGGCGAGGCGATTACGGTCGAAGGCCGGATCGAACAAAGGGGCGGCCGTGACGACGCGCTCGCCGCGTTCCTCGTGGCCCTGCGCCGCCTGGGCTTTACGCCGGAAGCCGTCGCTCCCTCCCGGCCGGCGCAGGCGGGCGGTTTTTTTGCCTATCGCCTCACTCCGGGCGCGACGCGCAAAGGAGGGCAAGCATGAACAAGAATCTGGGCAGCCTGGTTTTCCTGGCGGCTATCCTGCTGCTGCTGGGCATTGCGCTATGGCTGCCGCGGCAAGCGCTCGCGCCGCGATCGGCCCTGGGCGGCGCGCCGCCGCCCGCGTCCACCCGGATGGCGCAACTCGAAGACGAGATGGCGAGGACGAAAGCCACGCTCGCGCGCCTCCAGGCGCTGGACCTGCCCCGGCAGACGGCGGGCGGCGCACCGCTGGCCGATGTGTTTCCGGAACGGGCGGATTCGTCCGCCGTCGTGTCCGCCGCCCGGGCCGTAGCGACCGACGCGTCACGGCCCTTCGAGTCGGGCTACAGCGCGGCCATCAGCCAGCGGGAAGGGGCGGCAAGGCGGACCGCCGCGAGGCCGGCGACCGCGCCCGCCACCCGATCCGCGCCCGCCACCCGATCCACGCCCGCCACCCGATCCGCGCCGGCCGCCACATCCACGCCGGCAAGCGCGCTGGCAACCGCCGCCGCGGCCGTAGCCGCCGTACCGGCAACTTCACCGGCAAGCACGCAGGAAGCCGTACCGGAAGCCGCGCCGGCGGCGCTGGCCCCGCCGGGCCGGCTGGCGCTGACCTACGTCGCCTCCGATTTGCGCCGGGCCATCGTCGGCGAGCGCATCGTGCATGTCGGCGACACCCTGGAAAACGGAGCGCGGGTCGTGGGGATCGGCGATTCTTCGGTCACCCTCCGCGACGCGGAAGGCAAGCGCGTCCGGCTGAGTATCTCCGCGGAAAACACGATGGACGCGGCGCAAGGAGGGCAGCCATGAGCCAGACCTGGAAAATCCTGATCGGCGTTCTTTTCGCGCTCGTCGTCCTGCAGGGCGCGGGGCTTCTCTACCTCTGGAATTCGGGATCGGCAGGCCAGGCGGCGAAGCCCGCCGAAACGGCGGCGCGGGCGGACGCCCCGCCTGCCG
>JAISQQ010000425.1 GCA_031274075.1 Accumulibacter sp. | reverse complement strand
GGTTCCTACGGCGAAAACCCGCGCGGCATCACCGACAAGATGACCTCGTCGGACATCCTGCGCATGGCCGAAGCGCTGAACACCCAGGTGATCATTCCCTTCCACCACGACATCTGGACCAACTTCATGGCCGACCCGATGGAAATCGTCGTGCTGTGGAAAATGAAGAAAAACCGCCTGAAATACTGCTTCAAGCCGTATATCTGGCAAGTCGGCGGCAAGTTCGTCTATCCCGACAACAAGGACGACATGGAATACCACTACTTCCGCGGCTTCGAGGACGTGTTCACCAAGGAGACGGATCTGCCGTTTTCGTATTTCCTGTAATACACATCCCAAAGCGAAGCGCGGGCGGATGGATAAACACGTAGCGCCATCCGCCGGTCGTTCTCTCCGGCGGCATCGCCGCCGCTTATCGTATTCGACGGCCTTTGAATCGTGCGGCGCGTTGCGCCGTAAAAAGAATCGGCGGGAGGCGCTGCGCTTTCCCGCCCTACGTGCCGTCACTTGTTGCGTGAACTACCCGCCAGCAGGCTGAAGGCCATGCCGATCAGCAGGCCGACGCCGGCGAGCAGGACGAGCCAGAGGCCGGCTTTTTTCAAGTCGCTCCTTGCCGCCGACGCTTCTGTCTTTGTCGCGGCGACCGGGCGCGGGGCGGGCAACATATCGGGCAGGTGGAGCAGGTGAGCCAGGCCGAACGCGCCGGCCTGGCTGTCGCCGCCGTCCGCTGTGTAGCCCGGTATCAGGGTGGCGAGGGGGAGCGCCGCCGGCGCGGCGTCGGCGCGGCCAAAGGCCAGTTGATAGGGTTCGCCGCCGCGCGCGAGAAAAGTCAGTTGATAGCCGTGCAGGGCGAAGCGCAGTTCCGGCGCGGCGTCGCTGCCCAGGCTGCCGCCCCGAGGGTCGAGTTGCAGGCGCAACTCGTTGACCGGCCGGCCGGGGAGATCGATCTCTTCCTGCGCGCGCTCGCCGTCCGCCTGCGCCAGCCGGTAGAGCACGCCGCGCGCCAGGGGCCGCCACGGAATTTCACGCGGCCGCCGCGCCTCTTGTCTGCGCCTTGCCGGCGAGAGGCGATCGAGCAGGCGCCTGACGTTCGATTTCCGCCGAGCCTCGCGGGCCGATGGCTTGGCCTCCGCTTCCGCCTCGATCTCCGCTTTTTGGATGCGCCCCGACAGCACGACGGGCGCCAGCACGTTGCTTTGCGCGAGGCCGATCCGGACGCGCTCCAGCGGCAGGGCCAGCGGCAGTCGCCAGATGAATTCGCCCTCGCCCGCGCGCTCGCCGGGAATGGCGTCCGACCAGATCAGCGGCGCGGGTTCGTGCCCGGCGAGCGTGCCGCTCAAGCGCGCGGCGCGGACAGTCGCGGCTTCCGCGGCCTCCGGCGCGGCGGCCCAGAGCAGGCGCAGGTAGCGCACCTTGCGGCCCGGCAGGCGTATTTCACTCTGGTCGATGGTTTCGCCCTGGAAGCTCAGGCGGACGATCTGCCCTTCGAGCCAATGGCTCCAGTGGGCCAGATCGTCGCTGGCTTCGATGGAAAAACGCTGGAGACCTTCCGGGCCGCCGTCCCAGTCGAGACGCAGGCGTTCGAGCGGAAAATCCGCCGCGCCCAGGTCGAGCAGCCAGCCGCGCAAGCGCCGTGACGGCGCGGCTTGCGGTGTGGCTTGCGGCGTGTTTTCCGGCAGGATTTCGACGATGACGCCATCGGCGTCGCGCCTGACCCACAGCCCGGCTTCCCGCTCCTGCTCCGGCGCGCCGGTCGCGGCATACAGCGGCAGCAGGCGCGCCGGAGTTTCGCGCCGGGTTTGCGTGTAGCGCGTCGCGCCCGCGGTCAGCGCATACGGCAAGGCTTCGCCCGCGGCGTTGAAAACGCGCAGATCGCGCAGGTCGGCATGGGCCGCCGAGGCATGCACGGACACCGGGATTTCCAGCCAATACCAGGTGGCCGGGCCTTCGATCCGCAAGGCGATCCTGTACGGGTAATCGTCCAGGTTTTCCGCCGCCAGCGCGCTTGGCTCCTGGGCCAGCAGCGCCAGCAGCACCAAGAGCGCCAGCGGCGGCGCGAGTTTCGATGATGGGATCATGACGCGCCTTCTTTCCGCGCGGCGGCGCGCGGCGGCAGCGGCGAGAAATAACCCACGATCAGCAGTAGCACGCCGACGCCGATGAAGGAGACGATGCGCGCCAGCGAGCCGCTGTCGCCCAGCTCCACGAAGAACAGCTTGACGACGACCACGCCGACCAGCGCGGCCCCGGCGATCCAGGCGCCGCGTTGCCCCAGGCGGTTGCCGGCGATCATCAGCGCCAGCGCGTAGCACGTCCACACCAGCGACAGGCCCGCCTGCACGGCCATCGAGCCGGACAGACCCGCCGAATGGAAAGGCACTCCGCCCCAGTGATGCGCGGTGCGGCAGACGGTCAGCGTCAGCAGCGCCAGGATCGAGAGGCCCGCCAGCACTTGCAGGCCGCGCCGCAGCGCCGGCGCGGACAGCCCGAGTTCGGGGAGCCGGCGCTGGCTCCAGCGCCAGACGGTCGCCAGCGCGATCAGCAGGCCCAGTTCCAGCGGGTTGACGAGCGGCAGCCAGGGCAAGGGCGCGGACGCGCCGTTGCTGACCAGATTGGCGCACCAGAACCAGAGCATGAGACCGGCGGCGACCGGCAGGGAAGCATACAGCCGGTAGGCTCTGGGGAAGGCGGTGAGCGGCCAGCGCCCGCGCCGCTCGCTGGCCGCGAGGAGCAGCCAGAGCGCGGGCGCGAGCGCCCAGCCCAGCCAGCGCCAGGCGTTCCGGGTATCGGCCAGTTCGATCATCAGGTCGTGCGCCGTCAGCGACAACACGCCGATCAGCAGCCAGCAGCCCAGCACGTGCGCGCAAGCCGATAGCGGCTTCGGCAGCAAGTCGGCGAGGCGGCGCAGGATCAGGAAATGCGCGGCGAAGAAAAGCGGCCAGATCCACGCGGCGGGCCACGCCAGCAGGCTGCTTTCGCCGTACAGCAACACCAGCGCCGCCGCCGCCAGCGGCAACAGGCAGGCGCGCGCAAGGTTCAGCCATTTTTCGCGCCGCGCCAAAAGCATCCAGGGCACCGCGCTCGCGGACAGCGCCAGCAAGACGATGACGCCGGCGTCCGCGCGCGCGGCGACACGGGCCGTTTCGCTGACGATGGACCACACCCACCAGCCAAGGCTCCAGAGCAGCAAGAGATTGGAGAGCGACAACAATTGCCACGGCGTGAACTGTTCCGGCCTATGCACCTGCACGCGATCACCCACGCGCCACAAGCGCCAGGCGCCGGCCAGCGCCGCCAGCGCCAGCGCGGCGGAGGTCCAGAAACCGGAATGCGCCAGCGGCGGCGGACCGCCGGCGGCGTAGCCGAAAACCGGCCAGTGATACAGATAAACCGCGCCCGCGAAGGCTTCCAGGAAGAAGCCAAAACAAAACGCGAGCCGCTGTCGAAAAGCCAGCCCCAGCCAGAGAATCAGCAAACCGCTGCCGGCCCACACGGCGCTGGCCCGCATCCAGTCGAGCACGAAGAGCGCCGCCAGGTTGAGCAGCGTGAGGCCGGAGAGCAAAGCCACGTCCAGGGTGGTCAGCAAGGGCCGGTTTTTGCGCGCTTGCGCGTCGCGCTGCGCCAGCACGGCGCTGGCGATCAGCGCCAGCCCGATCGAGGCGGCGATGACCAGACCCTTGCCGCCGGACGCCAGCACCTGTCCTTGCGCGCCGGGCGAGAGATAGAACAGGAACAAGACGCCGCCGAGGAGCTGCACGCCCAGCGCGCAGAAGAGGAACGGCTTCGAGGCCAGACGCAGGCCGGCGAGGAGCGTCGCCAGCCCCGCCAGCGCCCAGGCGATGGTGGTGAAATCCTGCGCGAAGCATAGCGGCGCGGTCAGGTAGAGAAAGCCCAGGCCCAGAACGGCCAGCATCGGCTCTTTCGCCGGATGATGGCGCAACATCAGATAACAGCCCAGCATGCAGGCGCCCAATACCGCCGCCCCGAGCGCAAAACCCGTCAGCAGCGTAGCGCTGCCCAGGCGCAGATCGAGAATGAGCAAAAGGCCAGCCAGCAACTGCACGTCGATGGCGCAGAAGATGAACCGGCGCGAGTCCAGGCGCAGACCGGCGAAAAGCGTCGCCAGCCCCGCCAGCGCCCAGGCGATCGCGGTGAAATCCTGCGCGAAGCATAGCGGCGCGGTCAGGTAGAGAAAGCCCAGCCCGAAGATGGCCAGCGCCGGCTGCTCTTTTTGAAACGCCTCCGACTCCGCCGCCGGGGAACGGCGCAAGGCCAGATAACAGCCCAGCAAGCAGGCGCCCAATACCGCCGCCCCAGGTGTAAAACCCGTCAGCAGCGTATCGGCGCCCAGGCGCAGATCGAAAATGAGCAAAAGGCCGGCCAGCAACTGCACGCCGACGGCGCAGAAGAGGAAGGAGTTCGAGGCCAGGCGCAGGCCGGCAAGGAACGTCGCCAGTCCCGCCAGCGCCCAGGCGATCGCGGTGAAATCCTGCGCGAAGCACAGCGGCGCGATCAGGTAGAGAAAGCCCAGTCCCAGGACAGGCAGCGCCGTCAGCCCGGGCGCTTCCCAGTCCGTCAGTCGTTTCCGCGGGACGCCGCGCAAGAGCCGATGGCAGAACAGGAAGGCCGCGCCGAGCATGGCCGCGCCGAGCGGAGAACCCGCCAGCAAGGTCTCCGCGCCCGGCGACAGATCCCGGCAGTAGAACAGCGCCGAACCCGCCATCAACAGCAGCGCGAAGGCGCGCGCCAGCCGCCGCGACTGGCGCGTCCCGATCCAGTACACGCCCGCGCCCTCCACCGCCCAGGCCGCCGAAGTCCAGCGCGCGTCCAGCGCCAGCGGAATCGCCAGCGTCCCGAAAATCACGCCCAGCGCAAGATAGACCTCGATGAGCAGGCCGACCCGGTTCGCCATTGCCCGGCCGCGCAGGAAAAACGCCAGCGCGGTGTAGAACAGCCCCAGCGCCAGCGCGGAAAAAGCCGTGCCGTACTCAGGCGCGATCGGCTCGATCATGGCGCATTGCAGACCGAATCCCAGCAGCGGCGGGCCAAACATCAAGGTGCCGTCGATGTAGTCCGTCTGCTCCACCGACCAGCGCAGCCAAGTCTTGCGTTCGCCGCCGGCTGGCGCGTCCGCCGCTTCCAGCAATTTGCGCCGGGTAAACATCAGGCCGATGCCGACGTACATCAGGAAAAACAGCAGCAGGAAGGGTTCGGTGCTGTCGAAGCGTTCGGGCGTGTAGGATTCCAGTCCCCACGCAAAACCAATGCCGAAGGTGCCGGCAAAGCCGATCAGGTTCAACACCCGCCACGCCTTGAACCAGGCGATCAGCATGATGCCCGCGTTCAGCAGCGCGAAATAACTGAACAGGGTCACATGATTGCCACCGCCGGTCGATGTCAGGATCGGCGCGGCAAAGCCGCCCAGGACCGCTACCATCGCCAGCACCAGCGCGTCCTGCGCCACCGCCAGGATGGCCGAGCAGAGCGTGACCAGTACCAGCAGGGTCATGGCCGCGCCGGGCGACAGCAAGGGGTGCAGGCGCATGGCGGCAAAAGTGGTCAGGTAAAGCACGGCAATCCCCGCGCCTTGCAGCGTCAGCCCATACGCCGGTTTTTTCAGCCGCAGCCGCCAGCCCAGCGCCAGCAGCGTCAAGGCCGACAGCGCCACTCCGATGTAGCGGTACTCCACCGGCAGCGCGAAACGCTCGGAAGCGTAGCGCAGCAAGAAAGCCAGCCCGGTAAAGAGCAGCAGCACGCCGACGCGCAACAGGGTGTTGCCGCCCAGCAGCCAGTTTTTACCGAGCACGAAAACGTGCTCCAGAAAGCCGGGCTCGGCGGGTTCCACGGCTTTGGCGGGCACTTTCGCCGCCGGATCGTAGGACGCGCCAGACGCGGCGGCCCGGCCGCGATCGCCGGGCCGCGGCGCGGAAGCGTAGGCGGGAAGCGCTTCCGGGGAAAGCGGCGCGGGCGGCGCGGCGGGTTTTTTCGCCGCCGAGGCTTCTTCTTCCAGTCCGGGAATGTCCAGATCGAGGCGCGGGGCATCCGGCGCTTCGCCCGGCGGCGCGACGGGTTTTTTCCCCGCCGCGGCTTCTTCCAGTCCGGGAATGTCCAGATCGAGGCACGGGACGTCCGGCGCTTCGCCCGGCGGCGCGGCGGATTTTTCCGCCGCCACGGCTTCTTCCAGTCCGGGGATGTCGAAATCGAGGCGCAGGACATCCGGCGCTTCGCCCGGCGGCGTGGCGCTTGCCGGCATTGCCGCCGCGGGAACGGGAACCTCTTCGTCTTGCCTTGCGTCCTCCGCCGAAGGCCGGGGACGCTCGGATTGCGCCGGACGGCCCGGCGCTTCCCGCCGGTAACGGTCAAGACGTTCGGCAAGTTCCAACAACTCCGCCCGCAGCGCTTCATTGTGTGCCGCCAACGCCGTCAGGCGTTCGGATTGCTTGACGACCAGCACCACGCACACGATCGGCGCGGCGAAAACCGCGATCAGCAGCAGGACAAGCCAGCCAAAGAGGTCATTCACGCACGTTCCTTTTCGATTCGCGCCAGGCGCGATGCCGGATTATCCCCCTGAATCGGGGTTCAGGTGGCGGGCAGGGCGAACGCATTTGACTTTCAGGAAGCAGGCGGGCTGGCGGGAGGCGTTCGGCGGTTTTACGCCAGAAGGCCGTCGTGTTTTCCGCAACGCCTTTCACGAGCCGGGTTTGGCAGGAAAAGGCCGAAAGCCGTCATTCACCTTAGAAGCTGTTTTAGAAATCGGAAAGACGTTTGAGAAACAGATGGATCATCCAGGGTAGGGCGCGATCTCCGGGCGCGCCTGGGGGCGGCATCCAAGGTAGGGCGCGATCTCCGAGCGCGCCGGGGGGCGGCGTCCAGGGTAGGGCGCGATCTCCGGGCGCGCCGGGGGGCGGCGTCCAGGGTAGGGCGCGATCTTCGAGCGCGCCGGGGGCGGCATCCAGGGTAGGGCGCGATCTCCGAGCGCGCCGGGGGGCGGCGGTTTCGGAGAAACCGCCCTACCTTCCCCCAGCCCTACCTTCCCCCAGGGCTTGAATTGAGGTTTTTGGGATCAAAGCATTTCTCGTATCCATTTTTTTAAAACAGCTTCTCAGAACCTGTTCACGATCTTCTCTTGAACGTAAAGTCGACCGGTGCGCATGAAAACAGCGACGGTTCGGTAGGGCGGGAAAGCGCAGCGCCTGCCGCTGGTCGTTCTCTCCGGCGGCATAGCCGCGGCTTATCGTCTTCGACAGCCCTTGAATCGTGCGGCGCGTTGCGCCGTGAAAAGGACCGGCGGGAGGCGCCGCGCTTTCCCGCCCTACGGTTTGGCACTATCGGCTTTCCACAATTTAATTCCGTAGCGGTTTTCCTGCTTTGAAATCCTTCCGGGAGGCGTTCCCGGCGAGCGGGTTGCTGGGAAGGGCGGCGTGAGGCGGTCGATTCGCTTTCTTCTTTTCC